>JAFOIS010000104.1 GCA_017420605.1 Lachnospiraceae bacterium
AGGACGTCCTCAAAGAGGCTTTCACTACCTATCTTCACTACGACTGGGTAGACATCGACAAAGACTGAACGGTAAAGACCGCGGATAAGGAGAAGAACGATGCTCGAGGCTGCCGAAAAGCTGCAGGTGCCGGTCATCCTCTCCCATGCGGAGCTGCACGAAGCCGACGTCGAAAAGGCCATGCGGATCTTTGCGGGAATGTGAAAGCAAAGCGTCAAAAACAGAACGTGATAGAAAACAGAACGTTACAAAAGAAGGACTTTCCGCGCGAAAGTCCTTTTTTTCGTGCCGCGGAAGCCGCCGGACTGCTATAATGATTTCACACCGGGGAAGGAGACAGGAAAATGGATCAGCCGAAGAAGATCGAAGTCAGGGGCGCGCGCGTCCACAACCTGAAAAACATAAACGTCGACATCCCGCTCCACCGGATCGTCGGCGTCGCCGGCGTGTCCGGTTCGGGAAAATCGTCGCTCGCGCTGGGCGTGCTCTATGCGGAAGGCTCGAGAAGGTATCTCGAATCCCTCTCGACCTACACCAGGCGCCGCATGACGCAGGCCTCCCGCGCCGACGTGGACGAAGTCCTCTACGTGCCGGCCTCGCTCGCCCTGCACCAGCGGCCCGGCGTTCCCGGTATCCGCTCGACCTTCGGCACGGGGACCGAACTCTTAAACAGCCTCCGGCTCATGTTCTCGAGGCTTGCCTCCCACCGGTGCCCGAACGGCCACTACGTAGCGCCGGGCTTTTCCGTCGCGCTCATGCAGGAGATCGTCTGCCCGGAATGCGGCGAACACTTCTTCGGGCCAGGGGCGGAAGAGCTCGCCTTCAACTCGCAGGGCGCCTGCAAATGCTGCGGCGGGACCGGCACGGTGCGGACCGTGGACAG
This sequence comes from Lachnospiraceae bacterium, assembly GCA_017420605.1. Lineage (GTDB taxonomy): Bacteria > Bacillota > Clostridia > Lachnospirales > Lachnospiraceae > Chordicoccus. The sequence goes on from JAFOIS010000104.1 coordinate 884, forward strand.
AAGCACGCTCGTTCCGGACGAGAGCCTTTCCATCGACGACGGCGCCGTCGCGCCCTGGAATTCCCTCATGTGGTCGCTCATGACCGACGTCTGCCGCGCCATGGGCGTCCGGACGGATATCCCGTTCCGGGACCTTACGGAAGAGGAAAAAGAGATCGTCTACGACGGCCCCATGGAAAAGAAGCACATTTTCTACCGCCCGAAAAAAGCGGATACCGCGACCGCCGGCGAAATGGACTTCACCTATTACAGCGCGGTCGCGACCGTAAAGAACGCCCTTGCCAAAGTAAAAGACGAAGCGGGCATGAAGCGCGTCGAGAAATTCCTCAAAGAGGAAGTCTGCCCGGAGTGTCACGGCACGCGCCTTTCGGAGGCGGCGCGGGCGCCGCGCCTTCGGGGGATCTCCCTCGATCAGGCCTGCGAAATGACCCTCAAAGACTCCGTTGAATGGGTAAAAGCCGTGCCGGACTCCCTTCCGGAGGAAATGCGGCCGATGGCGAAGAACATCTGCGAATCCTACCTCGAAGTCGCGGCGCGCCTCATGGACCTCGGCCTCGGGTATCTTACGCTCGATAGGGCGTCCTCGACCCTCTCCACCGGGGAGCGGCAGCGGATGCAGCTTGCCCGCGCGGTGCGCAACCGGACGACCGGCGTCCTCTACGTCCTCGACGAGCCCTCGATCGGCCTCCATCCCGCGAATATCGTCGGCCTCACCGGCGTCATGCACGATCTCGTACGGGACGGGAACTCCGTTCTCCTCGTCGACCATGACGTGCAGATCCTGAGGGAAGCGGACTGGCTCATCGAAATGGGCCCGGACGCCGGCGCAAAGGGCGGGCAGGTCATCGCCGAAGGGACCGTCGGGGAGATCGGAAAGAACGAAAACTCCGTCATCGGCGGGTACCTCGCCGGAAAATGCGCCCCCATAGCCGCCCGCAGCGGAGGAGACGTCTTTTCGGACGGCGCGCTCTTTATGGAGACAGAGAAGATCCATACCGTAAAACCGCTTTCCGTCCGCATTCCGAAGAACCGCCTTACCGTCATCACCGGCGTATCGGGCTCCGGCAAAACGACGCTCGTCCTCGAAAGCCTCGTTCCCGCGCTCGCGGCCCTCGGCGGAAACGGGAAAATGCCGGAGCATGTAAAAAAGATCGAAGCGGAGGGCATAAAGCACGTCAAGCTCATCGACGCGACACCGATCGGCATCAACGTCCGCTCCACGGTCGCGACCTACGCGAACGTCCACGACGAGCTCCGCAAGATCTTCGCGAGGACGAAGGCGGCGAAGCAGTACGGCTGCAAAGCCGGGGACTTTTCCTATAACACCGGCTCGCTCCGTTGCCCGGTCTGCGACGGGACGGGTCAGATCTCCCTCGACGTGCAGTTCCTGCCGGACGTCGACATCCCCTGCCCGGAGTGCCGCGGCTCCCGCTACGGAAAAGACGCCAAGAAGATCCGGTACAAAAACAAAGCCGGCAGCGAGCGTTCGCTTCCGGAACTCATGGACATGGACGTAAATTCCGCGCTCGATTTCTGCGCGGAAATGAATACCGTGCGGCCGCGCCTTGAGACTCTCCGGGACCTCGGGCTCGGGTATCTTACGCTCGGCGAGGAAACGCCGGGGCTTTCCGGCGGCGAGGCGCAGCGGCTCAAGCTCGCCTCCGAGATGGGCAGGCTGCAGAGCGATTCCGTCTTCGTTTTCGACGAACCGACCATCGGCCTGCATCCGAAGGACGTGGAAACGCTGCTCCGTGTTTTCCGGACCCTCATCGGCCACGGCGCCACTGTCATCGTGATCGAGCATGACCTCGACGTCATCCGCTCCGCCGACTACGTCGTCGACATGGGTCCGGGCGGCGGCGAGGACGGCGGCAGGATCGTCGCCTGCGGCACGCCCGATGAAGTCCGCGGCTGCCCGGAGAGCGTCACGGGAAGATTTCTTTGAAAACAGGCTTCCAAACAGACAAAATGAACTGCCGGCCGGCAGTTCATTTTTTGAAAGCATATTGTAACGGAAACTTATTGTACCGCGGGGGTCTTTGCGGCAAGCTCCTCCCGGAGCTGCCGGATCGTTTCCTGCAGCGCGTCAACCTGCTTTTCAGCCTTTTCCGCCCGCCGGTTAGCGGTATCCGCCCGCAGTTCGGCGGCGTCCGTCTGCAGTTCGAACTCTTTTATTTTATCGTTGTATTCTTCGGCCACTTCCCGTCGGATTCTTTCCGAAGCCAGTTCCAGTATCTTACCGCCCATGACAGCATCCATCCTTTCCTGCAGTTTTTCCGATTTCTTCAAGACGTATTCTGCGATCTTCCGAATCAGATCTATAAGGTCATTATAGACAGCGCTCCGGTTTTCTTCAAGGGATGCGGTTCTGAACAAAACCGGTATCAATATGAACAAAAACGGTATTCCGCAACGGTTCTTCGTGTATAATACAAAGAAAAACGAGATTCATACGACTGGGAGAGATACCGTGAGCGCAGACACAAACGAGAACAGGATAACCGTAAGACCCTATACGGAAAAAGAGATCCCGG
>JAFOIS010000105.1 GCA_017420605.1 Lachnospiraceae bacterium
ATCCCTGCGTCTGCAAGGCGCAGGGATTTTTAGATTATTGAGGTCATTGAGGAGATTTTTATGTGCGGCATTGTCGGATACGCAGGTGACCTGCAGGCGGCCCCGGTCCTTCTCGAAGGACTGACGCGGCTTGAATACAGGGGGTATGATTCCGCCGGACTCGCGGTACGGGACGGGGATAAGGATTTCATCGTTGTCAAATCCAAGGGACGGCTGAAAACGCTGTTCGAGAAAACGGATAACGGACGGACCGTGAACGGAAACTGCGGTATCGGACACACACGCTGGGCAACGCACGGAGAACCGTCGGAAACGAACGCCCATCCGCATATGACAGAAGACGGGGGACTCGTCGGCGTTCACAACGGCATCGTCGAAAACTACCAGGAACTTCGCGAAAAGCTTATCCGGAAAGGGTATACGTTCTATTCCCAGACGGATACGGAAGTCCTGGTCAAACTGGTCGACTATTATGATAAGAAATACGGCATGGGCCCGATTGACGCCCTGGCGAAGACCATGGTGCGCGTCCGCGGTTCCTATGCCCTTGCGGTCATGTTCCGCGATCACCCGGGCGAGATCTGGGTCGCGCGCAAGGACAGCCCGATGATCGTCGGCACCGCGCCGGACGGGTCTTACGTCGCATCCGACGTTCCGGCGATCCTCCGCCATACGAGGATGGTCTATTATATCGGGAACATGGAAATGGCCTGCCTTTCCCGCTCGGAGATCCGGTTCTTCAATATCGACGGCGAACGGATCGAAAAAGAGGTCACGGAGATCAAATGGGATGCCGAAGCGGCGGAGAAGGGCGGCTTCGAGCACTTCATGATGAAGGAGATCCACGAAGAACCGAAAGTCGTCCGGGACACGGTCCACGCCGCCGTGCGGGACGGAAGGATCCACATGGAGGATATGGGGCTTTCGGAGGAGGAGATCCGGAAGATCCGCACCATCCATATCGTGGCCTGCGGGTCGGCCTATCACGTGGGCATGGCGACCCAGTACGTCATCGAGGACCTGTGCAGGATCCCGGTCCGCGTAGAACTGGCTTCGGAATTCCGCTACCGGGACCCGATCCTTTCCGAGGACGATCTTGTCATCATCATCAGCCAGTCCGGTGAAACGGCCGATACGCTTGCGGCGCTGCGGGAAGCGAAGGCGCGCGGCGTCACGGTGCTGGCCGTGGTCAACGTCGTCGGTTCCTCAATCGCCCGCGAGGCCGATCACGTCTTTTATACGCTGGCCGGGCCGGAGATCGCCGTCGCGACGACGAAGGCATACAATACCCAGCTCGTGGCCGGGTATCTCCTTGCGGTCTGGTTCGCGAAGATCCGCGGCCTGATCGACGAAGCGGAGGAGAGGCGGCTCGTTGCGGAGCTTGAGAGCCTGCCCGCAAAGCTGCAGAGGATCCTTGACGACAAGGAACGTCTGCAGTGGTTTGCCTCCAAGTTCTTCAGCGAACGCGACGTCTTCTATATCGGCCGCGGGATCGACTACGCGGTGAGTATGGAAGGAAGCCTCAAACTCAAGGAGATCAGCTATATCCATTCCGAGGCCTATGCGGCCGGCGAACTCAAGCACGGCACCATTTCCCTCGTCGAGGACGGGATCCTGGTGATCGGCGTGCTCACACAGCCGAAGCTGTTCGAGAAAATGATCAGCAACATGGTCGAGGTCAAGGCGCGCGGCGGCTATCTTATGGGACTTACGACCTACGGCAATTACAGCATCGAGGATACGGCGGACTTCACCGTTTATATTCCGAAGATCGACCCGCACTTTACGGCGTCCCTCGCGGTCCTGCCGCTCCAGATCCTGGCGTATTACGTATCCGTGGCGAAGGGACTGGACGTGGATAAACCGCGGAACCTTGCCAAGAGCGTGACGGTGGAATAGCGCATTCCGCCGGCTCATCCATACGGTTTGTTTTCATTGCCCGCAGGAACGGCAGTATGCCGGTATTGCGGGCAATAATTTATATCCGCAGCATCCGGCCGCGGCATCCGGAACGTGAAAATTGTCCCCGGAGGACAAAAAAGCAGGTCGGAATGCCAGAGCGCGCTGCGTTGAAACATTTCAAGGTTTCTTCACTTTTTTTCATTGACATTAAAAGACGAAAGGGGTATATTATGCATAGATGTTAGCACTCAATAAAACTGAGTGCTAACCAATCGGAAGGAAGAGCCGCGAAAGACCGGCAGGACCGCCGGCAGGGATGCGGCTTACGGGCCAGTGAAAAGGCCAGAGAGCGGAAGGAGTACGGCTTTGGTCACGATGGATGAACGAAAATGGAAGATCCTCCGGGTCATCATCAAAACGTACCTGGAGACAGGCGAACCGGTCGGTTCGCGTACGATCTCCAAGGCGGCGGATCTGAACGTCAGCTCCGCAACGATCCGGAACGAGATGTCCGACCTTGAGGAAATGGGCTACATCGTACAGCCGCATACCTCCGCGGGCCGGATCCCGACCGACAGGGGCTACCGGCTCTACGTCGATCAGCTGGTCGAGGAGAAAACGCATTCGGTCATGTCCATGAACAGCATGATCATTTCGAGGACGAACCGGATGGAGAACGTCCTCAAGCAGGTCGTCCGGATGCTCGCGGCGAACACGAATTACACGACCATGATCTCCGGACCGGCCTACAAGCAGAACAAGATCCGCTTCATCCAGCTCTCCAAGCTGGGTGACCGGCAGCTGGTGGCGGTCATCGTGATCGAAGGAAATGTGGTGCGCAACCACATCATCGACCTGACGCAGCCGATCGACGACGAGCATGTGCTGAAGCTGAACCTGCTGCTCAACACAAACCTTAACGGGCTCTCACTCCGGGAGATCAACCTGGACATCATCGCCGGAATGAAGGAAGAAGCCGGCGAGCACAGCGCGATCATTTCCGAAGTGATCGACGCGGTCGCGGAAGCCATCCGGGCGGAAAAGGACGAAGAGACGCAGGTCTACACGTCCGGCGCGGATAACATTTTCAAGTATCCGGAGCTGGCGGATTCCGGAAAGGCTTCCCGCCTGATCCAGACGCTGGAAGCGAAGGATACGCTCGCGGAGTTCCTGCGGCAGGCGGAGAGCGAGGAACGCGACGCAAACGGCATCCAGGTGTATATCGGCGAGGAGTCGCCGATGGAAGCCATGCAGGACTGCTCCGTCGTAACGGCGACCTACGATCTCGGCGGCGGTATGGAAGGCACGATCGGGATCATCGGACCGAAGCGCATGGACTATGAGAAGGTCATGGCAAACCTGAAAACATTGAAGACGTCCCTGTCCGACATGTTCGGCACGGGAGAGGACCGCATCGTCGACAGCGAGGACAGCGGCAGCGAAGAATAGAGGAAAGGCGGTTTTCGAAATGGCAGAGGAAGAGATAAGACCGGAGGATACGGGTTATGAAGACTCTGGATGTGAAAACGAAGAAAACGGATACGAAAACAAAGAGTCCGGACAAAACGAAGGAACGGAAGCGGAAGATAAGGAAAGCACTGTGGACGGTGCTGAACAGGGCGCTGGCGAAGATCCTGCCGTAGAAGAGGCGGACGAAGAGAACGCCGGGGACGCTGCGGAGGAGCCGGAGAAGAACGGGGACGCGGAAGACGGCGCTCTGAAGAATGCCGGAGGCAAAAAGGAGAAGCGGCCGTTCCGTCACCGGAAGGAACTCGAGAAGAAGGATCAGGAGATCGCGGAACTCAAAGACAGGCTGCTTCGGCAGATGGCGGAATTTGAAAACTACCGCAAGCGTACCGAAAAGGAAAAAGCTTCCCGCTTCGACGACGGCGCCGCTTATATCCTTGAGAAGCTTCTGCCCGTGATCGATAATTTCGAGCGGGGCATCGGACAGATCCCGGAAGAAAAGAAGAGCGATCCGTACGCGGAGGGACTCGAGAAGATCTATAAGCAGTTTGCGGCGATGCTCGAAGACGCCGGCGTGAAGGCGATGGACGCGGCCGGCAAGCCGTTCGACCCGAACCTGCACAACGCGGTGATGCACGTCGACGACGAAGCGCTCGGCGAAAATACGGTAGCCGAGGAGTTCCAGAAAGGGTATACGTACCGGGAACGGGTCTTAAGACACGCGATGGTAAAGGTGGCAAACTGAGACAAAGCGCCGCGGATGCGGCGGACGGATATGAGGATCACGCCGCGGAAGCGGCTGATATATAAAAAGTAAAAAATCTCACTTTACGGAATAGAAGGAGGAAATTATCATGAGCAAGATCATCGGTATCGATCTGGGTACTACAAACAGCTGTGTAGCGGTTATGGAAGGCGGACAGCCGGTCGTTATCCCGAACGCGGAAGGTTCGAGGACCACGCCGTCGGTCGTGGCGTTCACCAAGAACGGCGAGCGTCTCGTCGGCGAGCCGGCAAAGCGCCAGGCTGTCACGAACGTGGATAAGACGATCTCTTCGATCAAGCGCGATATGGGCACCGACAGACGCCGCAATATCGACGGCAAGGCCTACACGCCGCAGG
>JAFOIS010000106.1 GCA_017420605.1 Lachnospiraceae bacterium
AAACAGGCACTCTACGGCGCGCCGGAGCTTCCGGATCTTCTGCGGTGGGAGTCCGAAGTGCAGACGGAAGACGGCCGGCGTACGACGACGAAGATCATCAACAGCTTCGGTTCGGTCTATACGGTCAGTGATTATACGTATGACGATTCCTGGAACAGGCTGTCGGAGAAGGACGGCTTCGCCATGTCCGGGGAGAACGGCAGGTTCGCCATCCAGGAGGAAGAGAACGGAGAGGTACGGGTCTACAGCAACGGTAATACCTGGCAGACGCTGGAAGCGCCGGTCAGCTACTTCTTCCTGAGCGGCGACGGCAATACGCTCATTTACGGCACAACGGATGAGAATACCTGGAAATGGGATCTTAACGCCGGGAAAAAAGAGGAACTGGACGACAGCAGCGCGGCATACAGCGTCTCCTATGATGGCAGCACCGTGTTTTACGGCCGGACCTATCAGCGCGGAAACGGCGAAAAGAAGTATATCGGCGATATGGGACACATGGTCGTATCCTCCGAAGACGGCAAAGTGTTTCTGTACCGGGAATACTTTACGCGCACGACGAACGGCGTTTCGCAGAAGATCTATAATTTCGGCATTCACGCGGGAGAGGGGAAGGATGAGATCATCTTTTCCGCGCCCGATCCGGATTACGACATTATGCTCATTTCCTATACTCCGGACTGCGGTGAGATCCTGTTCTCCTATCAGAAAGACGTGTATTATTTCTCGCTTCCGGACGCGAAAAAGTCCGGCAGCTACAGCGCCCGGCGCGTTGCCGGCAGCGGAAGCGGGTATCTTGTCGGACTCCGGAAAGTGAAGAATGTAACGGAGCTGTCCGCGACCTGGGACAGCACGGTCATGCGCTGGCTGGAGAGCGATGAAGAAGGGATCTATTTTCCGACGGAGGAACGTTACAACGTCCCGCAGCGCAGCATCCTCGGGAACGCTTATCTGCAGCTTTCAAGCCGCAGCGGCTATCATTCGGCGGAGATCGTGCGGATCACCGAAGATCTGCAGATCACGGAACTGGTCCCGTACGTCAACGGGAACGTCTGCATTTCCGACGACGGCGCAAGGCTGTGGGCGGTCGCGGACGGACGGCTCGCGTTTGTGAATCTTGCGGAAACGACTCCGTACGTCCGCTGGTGCCAGACGGAAAATGTGCAGTCCTATTATCCGTCGGGCAACGGGATCTGGACGCCGCTCTGCCCGGTGCAGGACGGAAACTTCGTGTACTATATCGGGACCGACAGCATGCTATACAAGTGTTCGGCCCTGATGCCGGAGACGGCGGAGGCAGTGACAGGCGGCGTTTTCTGGGTCAAGGCGGCTGCGGACGATACGGTCTATCTACTGAAGACAGATCTTTCCGCTTTCCTCGAGAACTACTGCGGCGACTGTTATCTGCTCAGCAACGACGAGGCGGTCTTCCAGTACGGCAATGTGATGGATATCCTGTCCACGAAAAACGACGTTTTCCTGATCGTGCTGAAGCAGGATGAAAACGGATACTTCGACTACGAGAACGCGGATCTCTACCGGAAAGAAGGCACGGCCTACCGTATCCTGGATGGCGGCGTCGATCCGTATTACGCGGAAGGCATCTTCCGGGGAGAAGAAGTCGACAGCTGAGACGGCGCCGCATCATGCGGGATCCCGACGGACGTATATGGCGAAAGAAGAGAAGATCATCCGTGACCTTACCGTGGGGAGCGTTCCGAAAACGCTCCTCCGTTTTGCGACGCCGCTCTTTCTTTCCGGTCTTCTGCAGATGGTCTACAACATGGTCGACATGATCGTCGTCGGCCGTTTCGTGGGCACGCAGGGCCTTTCGGCGGTCGCGATCGGCGGCGAGGTGCTGATGCTGCTCACTTTCGTCGCGATGGGCTTTTCCAATGCCGGACAGATCCTCATTTCCCGGCACGTGGGCGAAGACGACAGGGAAGCGGTCGGACGGATGGTCGGCACGCTCTTTACACTGCTTCTTTCCCTGGCCGTCATAGTGACGATCATTTTCCTGTTTGCCTATCAGGGGATCCTGCGCTGGCTCAATACCCCGGAAGATATCTGGGAATACACCTGTCAGTACTGCGTGACCTGCGTCTACGGCGCGGTCTTTATCTACGGCTACAACCTGGTGTCCGCGATCCTGCGGGGCATGGGAGACTCGAAGCATCCGTTCATTTTCATCGGACTCGCGTCTGTCATCAATATCATCCTGGATATCCTCTTTGTCGGGCCCTTCGGCATGGGACCGTTCGGCGCCGCCCTCGCGACCGTGATCGGACAGTCGGTGAGCTTCCTTTTTGCGATCAACCTTCTGTACCGGAACCGCGCGCAGATCCATTTTGATTTCAAACCCGCGCATTTCCGCCTCGATCCGCAGGAGATCCGGAAACTTATTTCCCTGGGGATCCCGATGGTGATCCAGTCGGCGGCGGTGACGTTTTCGATGCTGTTCGTGAATTCCTACGTCAATGCCTACGGCACGGTCGCCGTCGCGGTGACGGGCGTTGCGCGAAAACTGGAGACCATGATCGGCGTCGTTTCGCAGGCGATCTCGGCGGCCGGCGGCGCGATGGTCTCGCAGGCCCTCGGCGCGAGGAAGACGGAGCGTGTCCCGAAGATCGTATATACGGCGCTCTGGGTCGTCGCGATCCCGGCCAGTGTTTTCGCACTGGTCACGGCGCTCCATCCGGAATGGCTGTTCGGCCTCTTCTCGGATGATCCGGCCGTCCTGGCGCTTGCGGTCACCTATGTGCCGGTGGCGATGGTGCAGTATCTCGGCGCGACCCTCCGGCCGGCGAACTTCGCGCTCATCAACGGATCGGGCAACTCGAAACTGAACCTCGCGGTGGCGCTCCTCGACGGGATCGCGGCCCGGATCGGGCTCGCGCTGCTCCTCGGCGTCACGCTGGATATGGGGATCCGCGGGTGCTGGTACGGAAATGCGCTGGCAGGCTGTGTTCCGTTCCTGATCGGCGGCGTCTATCTTATTTCCGGCAAATGGAAAACATTCAAACGGTCAGAGACCGCGATCGACGGCCGTCCTGCATAAGGCCGGCGTCCGAAAGGAGAAACTATGCTGTACGAAGAATACTTATCGGAGATCGACCGCTTCCGGGACGGGATCTTCGGCGTATCGGACGCGATCTATGATTTCGCGGAGACTGCCTATCATGAAAAGGCGTCCGCGGAAACGCTGGCGAAAGCTCTGGAAGATCATGGCTTTACGGTCGAACGCGGCGCGGCCGGCATCCCGACCTGCTTTATCGCAACGTACGG
>JAFOIS010000107.1 GCA_017420605.1 Lachnospiraceae bacterium
AAGAACCTGGAAAAAGGCCTGATCGAAGTGGCGCCGCTTGCCTATATGCGCGGACGCACGCTCGATAACGCGTTCATCATTCTCGACGAAGCGCAGAACACGACGCCGTCGCAGATGAAGATGTTCCTGACCCGGATCGGCTTCGGTTCGAAAGCCGTCGTTACGGGAGACCGGACCCAGAAGGATCTGCCGAGGGATATCACGAGCGGACTTGCGGTCGCGGAACGCGTGCTCGCGAAAATACCGGAGATCGGCTTTATGGAACTGACGAGCCGCGACGTCGTACGCCATCCGCTCGTACAGAAGATCGTGGACGCGTACGAGAAATATGAAGAAAAGGCGGCGCAGGCTGCGCCGCGCCGGAAAGAGGAGAGCCATGACGATCGATATCGAAAGCCGGGGAAACGGAACGGCTGATCTGTCCATAGACGGATTCTCCGCAGAGGAGACGATCCGGACCGTCACGGACGCGTTCCTTGCGGAGGAAGGCTGCCCGTACGACGTATCGCTTTCCGTCTGTCTTACGGATAACGCCGGGATCCGGGAATGCAACCGGACGTACCGCGGCATCGACCGGGAAACGGACGTTCTTTCGTTCCCGGCGGTCGAATATCCGGCGCCCGGTGATTTTGACATCCTGGAGGATATGGGCGCGGACGCGTTCGATCCCGAAACGGGCGAACTGATCCTCGGGGATATCATGATCTCCGTGGAGCGCGCGAAGACGCAGGCGGAGGAGTATGGGCACTCCCTGCGCAGAGAGATCGCTTTCCTTACGGTGCATTCGCTTCTGCATCTGATCGGATACGACCATGAGTCCGGTGCCGACCGGGCCCTGATGGAAGAAAGACAGAGGAACATTCTGGACGGCGTCGGCATCCGTCGGGAGGAGATGGGACAATGAAAAAAACGGTATGTGTGATCCTTGCAGTCATTCTTGCGCTGGCGGCGCTCAGCGGATGTTCGATGTCGGCGCGCTCGAGTTATCCGGAGGTCGTGATCGTGAATCCGGAGGGCGTTTCGGAAGAGACGGCGCCGGAAGAGACGCCGACGCCCGAACCTACGCCGGAAGAGACGCCGACGCCTGAACTGACGCCGGAGGCAACGCCTGAACCCACGCCGGAGCCCACGCCCGAACCGGAACCGGTCCCGGAAGGCTATGCGAAAAGTATCCTGACCGGGGAATATGTTCCCGAAGAGATCGGCACACGCCGGCCCGTGGCCTTCATGATCGACAACGTCTGGGGCGCTTTCCCGCATTACGGGCTGAGCCGCGCGAGCGTCGTCTTTGAAGCGCCGGTGGAGGCGGAACTGTGCCGCGAATGTGCGGTCTTTGAAAACTATGACGACATACCGCGTCTCGGATCGCTGCGCTCGAGCCGCGACTATTTCATTTCCTATGCGTCCGGCCTTGACAGCATTTACTGCCACTACGGCCAGGCCGCGTACGCGCTGCCGTATCTGGAATCCGACGACGTGGACAATATCAGCGGGCTCATGGGCTACGGCGGCTACTACTTCTTCCGCGAATATGATATTTCCGCGCCGCATAACGCGTATACGAGCGGCGAACAGATCAATCAGGCGATCGACGATCTGGGATACCGCAAGGAACATCCCGAGGGCTTCCAGGGGGCGTTCCGGTTCGTGAAGCCGGACGAGTCCGCCGACCTTTCGGGCGGTACGGACGCGCATTTCGTCCAGACCGGCTATATGGTGAGCGATTCCTATTTCGTCTATGACGACGCGACCGGCCTCTATATGCGCTATCAGTACGACGAGCCGGAGACAGACGGGCTGACCGGCGAACAGCTTTCCTGCCGCAACATCATTTTCGAGTACCAGAACGCGTCGACGTACGACGTTTCCGTCTATGTGCATTTTGAGACGACCGGCAGCGGCTACGGCAAATATTTCTCGGACGGCAAGGCGATCGATATCCGCTGGGAGAGGGATTCCTTCTATTCGCCGGCAAGATATTACCGTCTGGACGACGGTTCCGAACTGAAGATGAACTGCGGGAAGACGTGGGTGAGCATCATCAAGAACAAGCACGTCGGCCTTGCCATGTACGGCCCGAGCTACAGCGAAGCGGTCTGCGTGGTCGACGCGGATCTGCAGGCGCAGCTTGAGGAGGAAAACGCTGTCTGGGAAGCCGATTTCAAGGCAAATGAAACGGCTTACCGCGCGGAACTCGACCGGCAGCATGCGGAAGCCCTGGCGTCTCACGGAGGTATTTCCAAAGTCGAATGACCGAAGCGGACAAGAAGGAGATCCGGAAAAAGATCCTTGGCATAAGGCGCGCGCTGACGGAGGAATACCTCCTTGAAAACAGCGCGCGCATTGCGCATTTCATCGCCGGAACGGAGGCATGGCAAAGGGCAGAGACCGTGTATCTCTACGCGGCCGTATCCGGTGAGGTCCGTACGGACCTTCTTGCGGAATATGCCTGCCGCGCCGGAAAACGCCTCGCGTACCCCTGCGTTCGGGGCAGGGAGATGGTGTTTGTCCGCGCGGACAGTAAGACGGTGTTTGCAAAAAGCGCGCTCGGCGTGCCGGAGCCGTGCGGGGATACCGTCGAAGACGGCCCCGGGTTTATGTGCGTTCCCGGGATCGCCTTTGATCCCGCAGGCACAAGGCTGGGTTTCGGCGGCGGATATTACGACCGGTATCTTAGTGCGCACAAAGATCTCGTCACCTGCGGTCTGGCGTTTTCTTTCCAGATCATAAGCGGGCTGCCGAAGGAAGCGCATGACGTTCCGGTCGGCTGCGTCGTGACGGAACAGGGATTCGTTA
>JAFOIS010000108.1 GCA_017420605.1 Lachnospiraceae bacterium
GACGAGGGCGGGGTTATAGAAATGCATGTTCGCAAGGCGCGAAGGGTCCTTTACGCAGTCGGTGAACTTCGACGAGACCATGTAGCTCGAATTGGTCGCGATGATCGCGCCTTCGTCCACAAGGTCCGAGATCTCGCGGAGCACCTTCCTTTTCAGGTCCTCGATCTCCGGCACGGCTTCGATGATGATCTGCGCGCCCCTTATGCCTTCCGCCATGTCGCCGGTCACCGAGAAGCGCGCTTTCGCGTCTGCGACCTGCTGCTCCGTAAGCCGTCCTTTCCGGATCCGGCCTTCCATGTAGGTCGCAAGCCAGGCAAGGATGTTTTCGCGGACTTCCGGCATCAGCTCGTAGACCGCCGCCGGGTATCCTTTGATCGCGGCCTGCAGCGCGATCTGACGGCCCATCGTTCCGCCGCCGCATACACAGATTTTTCTGATCTCCATTTCTGCCTCCTTTTCTTACCCGGGAACGCGGCCGCTCCCGGACGACGTTCAATAAGGATACGACCTCGGCTTTTACACAAAGCGTTCGAGGTACTGCCCGACGAAATCCTCGTCGAAGCCGAGTTCGCGGAGGATCTCCGCGCTCTGTTCGCCGACGAGCGGGGCGTTTACGGTAAGGGGGGCGTTATCCGCGCTGCCGATGCGCACCGGGTAATCCGGCATCATGCAGGTGTCGCCGCCGCGCATTTTGTATTCGTACACATAGCCGTTCGCGATGGCCTGCGGATCTTTTCCGATATCGCGGAAATGGACCGCCTCGTTGACTGCGAAGCCCGCCTCCAGCATAAGGCGGATCCATTCCGGCGCGTCCTTTGCAAGGAACGCTTCTTTCATGAGCGGGATGACGTCCGACGGATGGGAGGTATAATCGCGGTACTTCGTAAAGCCGAGGGCTGCCAGCTGACCGGTGATGCCGAGGATCTCCATAAACACCGGATAATCCCTGGCGGCGTTCGTAAGGCCGACCTTCACATACCGCCCGTCCCTGCAGCGGTAGGCAAAATCACAGAGATCGCAGAAGGGGAGGGTGCGGGGGAACTTACGCCAGTACTGATCGGCCGCCATGAGGGACATGCAGCCGCTCACCCAGATCCCGGTCCCGTAGAGCGAGACTTCCAGTTCTTCGCCCCGGCCGGACTTCTCCCGGCGGTAGAGCGCGGCGGTCACCGCCGTCGCAAGAAGGGACGCGGTGATGGAATCGCCGATGCCGCAGCCGGACAGCAGCGGCTCCGGAGCATCCGCGCCGTTGTCGAAGACCATATCGGCCGCAAGGCCTGACCGCGCCCAGAACGCGTTGTTGTCGAAGGCCGCAACGCCCGCCTCCGGGCCGAGATCCCCGTAGCCGCTCACGCGTCCGTAGATAAGGCGCGGAAATTTCGCGCAGAGCGTCTTTGGATCGAGCCCGTTCTTTTTCAGGGATTTGAGGCGCACGTTCGTGAGGAAAATATCCGCTTTTTCCAGCAGTTTCTCCAGCACCGCCATGCCTTCGGGCGTCTTGTAGTCGATCACGACGGACCGCTTCCCCATGTTGTAGATGTCGTAGATGGGACTGTTTTCGATGGGCGTACGGGTATGATACGTAGCCGTACCGTGCCACGGGTCGCCGGAGCCTTTCTGTTCGATCTTGATGACTTCCGCACCGTATTTTTCGAGGATGAGGGCGCAGGCCGGCGCCGCGACGTGCAGGCCCATTTCCAGGACCCTGATGCCGGACAAGGGTTTGTCTTTCACAAAAAGAAGCCTCCTTTCCTGCCGGAAGATATGTGTTTTACAATACTTATCATAGAAGGTATAATGGGGAAAAGGTATAGAAAAACCGAAAGTTACATGTGTTTTTCGAAACAGGTGAGAAATGGATTTCGAACTGCTCCGCACCGTGCGCTTCGTCAGCGCCTTCCGGTACCACAACAAAGCGCCCTCCGGGAATTTCAGGATCATGGAGACGCATTTCCTATATAAGATCAGCGGCTCTTCCCGCTATTTCGAAGAAGACCGCACCTTCGCCACGCACCCGGGCGACGTCCTTCTCATCCCGAAGGGCGCGGAATTCAAGACCTCCCTCATCGAAGAAGGCGATTACGCTATTATTTATCTGCGGACGGAAGAGGCGCTGCCGAAAAAGATCGAAGTCTTTGCGGGTGCCGGCCTGCCGGATCTTGCTGATCTCTTTCTGTCGGCCGCCGGACTGTGGAACGCAAGGAACAGGGCCGTCTGGTTCCTGTGCCAGGCGAAGCTCTGCGAGATCGTCGGCCGGCTGGCGGAAAACGAGCAGCGGAGGAAACTGAGCCTTGCCGAGGAAAAGATCCTCGCCGGTCCGGTCGACTACATGAAGAAGCACCTGTTTGCGTCTTCATTTTCCCTTTCGGAAATGTACGCGCGGTCCGGCGTATCCGAACCGTATTTCCGGCGTATTTTCGCCGCGCTCTACGGCATGCCGCCGAAGCGCTACGTGCTCACCGCCAGGATCAGCCGTGCGAAATACCTTCTCCTGACCGATCCCGCGCTCCGCGTGCAGGACGCCGCCGCGGCCGTCGGCTATACCGACGTCTTCCATTTCAGCAAAACGTTCCGGAAAGAGACCGGGAAAAGCCCGGAAGCCTTCCGGAAAGAGGGAGCATAGAAGCCCCGTACGGAAACGCATTCCGCAAAAAAAGACCGCCGCCTTCGGGGGAACTGCTGCCCCTTCAGGGTGACGGTCTTTCTGTGATGCACGGTCCGGTTATGCCGGAAGCTCGATACCGGCTTCCTTCGCGCATTCCGCAAGCGCATCCAGCGCGGTGACGATCTCTTCGGGCGTGTGCTCGGAGATGACGCAGAAGCGGAGGCGCGCCTTGTTCTTCGGCACGGCCGGATAGACGGCCGGCGGAACGATCACGCCCTTGGCACGGAGAAGATCGGAGAGCTTCCAGGCATCCTCGTCCTTTCCGACGAGGATCGGGATGATCGCGGTCTCCTTCGCAAGGCACGTATTGAAGCCCCTCTTGTGGGCCTCTTCCACGAAGACGCGGATGTTGCGCGCAAGGCGCTCCATGATCGACGGGTCGTCGCGCAGAAGCCGGATCGCCGTAAGGGAAGCGGCCGCGAGCGCCGGGGAAATGCCGACCGAGAAGACGAAGCCCGGCAGGCTGTAGCGCATGTAGTCGATGATCGCGTGCGAACCGGCAAGATAGCCGCCGCAGGTGCCGAGGCCTTTTGAGAGCGTGCCCATCTTGATGTCGATGTCGTCCGGCGCAAGGCCGAAGTATTCGTCCACGCCGCCGCCGGTCCGGCCGATGACGCAGCTCGAATGCGCTTCGTCGACCATGAGGAAGCAGCCGTATTTTTTCTTCAGCGCGACGATCTCCGGCACCGGCGCGATATCGCCGTCCATGGAGTACGCGCCTTCGATGACAATAAGGACCTTCGCGAATTTGCTCCGCATGTTGCGGAGGATCCTGTCGAGGGCCGCGACGTCGTTGTGCGGGAACGGCTTCGATTCCGCGGCGGACAGGCGGCAGCCTTCCGCGATCGAGTTGTGCGCGATCGCGTCGTAGACGATGAGGTCGCCCTTGCCGCAGAAATTGCCGACGCAGGTGACGTTCGTCGAATGGCCGCCGACGAGGACGAGGGCGGTCTCGGTATGCTTCCAGCGGGCGATCTCGGCTTCGAGTTCCTTATGAAGTGTTTTTTCGCCGGCGAGCAGACGGCTGCCGGAGGCCGACGTGCCGTACTTGTCGATCGCGGCCTTGGCGGCTTCGTTCACTTCTTTCCGGCCGGACATGCCGACGTAGTTGTAGCTGCCGAAATCGAGCATCCACTGGCCGTCCACGAAGCTCTTGTCGAGAAGGGGCGAATCGTGCGCGATGAAATACGGATTTTCGAGGCCGTCTTCCTTAAGCGCGGCGAGACGCTTCTGGAACGCGATGTATTCCGGCGCGTCTTCAAAACGCGTGATCGGGATGACCGCCGGGACGGCTTCTTCCGGCGCGGCCTCCTCGACCGTATTGCCGGTAAGGCGCGTGTAAAGGAGGGACGTCAGGTCGTTCACGGTCGCGCAGCGGCCGTATTCGTCCTCGGAGAGGATAAGGTCGTATTTTTCCTCCAGCGTCGCGCCGATCTCCATGACCTGCAGGCTGTCGCCGCCGAGGTCGTCGATGAAGTGCATATCGTCGCCGATCTCCGTGACCGGCGTATCCAGAACGTCCGCGTAGATCTTGCGAACCTCCGCTTTGAGACGGGCAAGTTCCTCCGGATCCGTCTTGACGGCTTTTGCGGGAGCGGGAGCTGCCGGGGCGGGCGCTTCGGCCGCGGGGACCGCGGATCCGTTCTCCTCTTCGGGCTCCTCTTCCGGAACGGCCGAACGGACCGGTGCCGGAGCCGGGGCCGCCGGAGCGGTCTTCGGTGCGGCTGCGGCGCCCTTATGCTCTTCCGAGAGCACCATATCCTTTTCGTGCAGGTCGACTTCGCGGTAACGGCGGGTGCCTTCCTCGAGCTCCTTCTTGAGCGCGATCCGCTTGATCTTGATCCCGGAGGCCGTTGCGAAAGGCTCCGGTACGATGAGCACGCGGTTGATGCGCTTCAGGGTCGGCAGTGTCGCGTTGATCCGGCGCACCTTCTGCATGACGGAAGTAAGGAAGGCGCTGTCGTTATAGTGTTCGCCCATATTGAGGACGAGGGCGATGTCTTCGTAATTGCCGGACGATTTCTCTTTCTTCAGGCCGAGAACGCACATCTGGTCGATGCCCTCGATGACGCTGAAGGCATTCTCCAGTTCGTCCGGATACACGTTTTCACCGGATTCGTTGATGATGACGTCCTTCACGCGCCCTTCGACATACATGCGGTTGCCTTTTTCAAGGCGCACGATATCGCCGGTGCGGAACCAGCCGTCTTCGTCCAGCGCGGCGGGAAGGAGCTTTCCGCCGACGAGGCGTCCCGTGTGGAGCGTTTTGCTGCGGATCAGCATTTCGCCCGTATTCGGGTCTTCGCCGTTCGGGTCGACCTTGTATTCGGCGCTCGGAAGCGGACGGCCGACGCTGCCGGAGGTGCGCTTGCCGACGTCAAGACCCGTTTCCACGGAAGTGACGCCGGTCTCCGTCATGCCGAACCCCGCGACGGTGTAGTAGCCGAGCGCGGAGAGGGTCTTCATGTTTTCCGCGGGGGTCGCGGAGCCGCCGAGAATGATGCAGCGGACGTCCGGTCCGAGGAGCTGCTCGTTGACGGATTTGAAGAGCACGTTTCTCGCGAAATCCATGCCGAATTCCGGCGCGATTTTCTGGAGCATAAGCGACAGGCCGCGCATAGTCTTGAAGGCGGCGCGCTTTACGGGGCCTTCCTTCGCCAGCTTCTTCTCAAGACCGTTGCAGAGGTTGTTCGCAAGGAGCGGCACGCTCATCAGGTGCGTGATATGGAAGCGCTGCGCGGTCTCGAGGATGCATTTGGGCGAACGGTCCTTGAGATAGACGTTTTCATAGGCGATGAAATGCATCCACAGAAGGCCGACCAGGAAGCCGAAAACGTGATGGTAGGGCAGGAACGCGAGGTTCCGGCGCGACTCGTCGCAGATGATGCGCGGATTGATGTTGAACAGCATTTCCGCGTTGGCGACCTGGTAGCAGATCGATTCGCTGTTGTAAACGAAGATCCGGCTCGTTTCGGTCGTGCCGGAGGTGCACAGGGCGACCATATCGCCGAAAACGGGCTTATAATCCGGCGCATCCGGCGCGTCGAGGAGTTCTTTCACCGTGAACTGACGGTATTCTCCGGAGATCGCGCGGTGCGCTTTGGAAATGAGGCCGATCGCGCCCGCTTCGCGCAGGAGGTATCCGGTCATTTCATCGTTCAAGGTGAAGTCAAGAAGAATAGCGTTATAGCCGGCGCAGATCACGCCGAAGAAGAGGGAGAACCATTCCGGGCAGGTGTCCTGCTGGATCCCGATGAAGCTCCCGCGCTTTTCCGTGCCGAGCGCTTCGGAAAGATACGCGGCGGCCGCGAAGGAGCGGCGGCGGTAGTCGCCGTACGTGATGCTCTTTTCTTCGCCGTCCCGGATATAGTGCGCCGCGACGGCGTCTTCATTTTCCGTGATGATCGAAAACAGGTTTTCAAGTGTCATATTCGCGCGGAGACGTTCCGTGCGGTCCAGTACGTTGCTCATTTTTCGCTCCGGTTTTCTCCGCCGCGGGGCGGCGGGTGCAATCATGCCGTGTCACTGCACAGGGTGCAGATTTCCTCCAGTATAAATATACTGGTATTGTCTCAAATCCTGCCGTAAGAATCAACAGCAAATGCATATGAATAAGGAGGTAATTCGTCAGTTTCGTCTGTTGAAACATGATAAACCCTGCGCTATAATGGGGCGCGATACCGGGGCGGGGAAGCTCCGGAAGGTGTTATTTTACGGAAGGAGAAACAAAGAACATGAAGAAATTACTTGCAATGGTCCTGACGGCGATGCTGGTCATTTCTCTCGCGTCCTGCGGCGGCGCGGCTTCTTCGGCGGCAGCGCCGGAAAGCAGCGCAGAAGAAAGCAGTGCGGCGGAAAGCAGCAAAGAAGAAAGCAGCACGGCAAGTTCGGAAAGCGCGGCGGAAAGCAGTGAAGAAAGCTCCGCGGAGAGCACCGAAGAAAGCCCTGCGGAAAGTTCGGAGGAAAGCGCTCCGGAGAGCGGAGAAGAGCCGGCGGCGGAAGCGGTGACGGTCCGCGTTGGGTCTCTTAAGGGGCCGACCACGATCGGCATCGTGAAGATGATCGCCGAAAACGAAGGCGGCGACGCGTATACCTTCACGGTCGCGACCCAGGCGGACGAGGTCCTGCCGAAGATGGTCTCGGGCGACCTTGATATCGCGCTCGTTCCGGCCAATGCCGCGGCTTCCCTTTATAACAAGACGAAGGGCGGCGTGACGGTCATCGATATCAATACCCTCGGTGTCCTTTACTGCGTCACGGGCGACGAGAGCATCACGTCTGTGAAGGACCTTGCCGGAAAGACGGTCCTGTCCACCGGCCAGGGCACGACGCCGGAATACGCGCTGCGCTATCTTCTTACGAAATACGGAATCGAGGATACGTCGATCGAATTCCTCTCCGAGCCGACCGAAGTGGCGGCCCGTCTTGCGGAGGATCCTTCGCAGATCGCGGTTCTGCCGCAGCCGTTCGTTACGGTGGCGATGATGCAGAACGAAGCGCTGAAGATCGCCTTCTCGCTTACGGACGAATGGGACGCGGTCCCGGATTCCGACGGCTCGCGCATGCTCACCGGCGTAACGATCGTACGCACGGCGTTCCTTGCGGAGCACAAGGACCTTGTGGATGAATTCCTTGCGGCGCATACCGCTTCCGCGGCAGCCTGCGCGACGGATCTTGATACGGTGGCGGACCTTGTCGTGGCGCAGGAGATCGTTCCGAAGGCGCCGGTCGCGAAGAAAGCGATCCCGCAGTGCAATATCGTCTGTGTAACGGGCGAGGAGATGAAGACCGCCCTGTCGGGCTATCTTGCCGTTCTCTTTGAGATGGCTCCCGAATCGGTCGGCAACGCGCTTCCGGGCGACGACTTCTACTACATGCCGTAAGGATGCTCCCTGTGCGGCACGGCCCGGAATGATCCGGACGGACATCGTTACGGTGGCAAACTTCTGCCGGATGTGATAGGATGATCCTATGGCTGGGTCGGCATGGAAAAAGAATACGGTGATTCTTCTGATCTGGCTCGCACTCTGGTGCGGGCTGGATCTTTTTGTGCATAACAGCATCATGCTGGCCGGACCCGTCGAGACGGTGCGCGCGCTCATTTCCCTCCTTCCGACAGGAGAATTCTGGCTTTCCATCCTGCGCTCCGCGGTGCGGATCTTCGGCGGGTATCTTACCGGATCGGCGATGGGCATGCTCTTTGCGGCGGCCGGATACCGTTTTCCGCTTTTCGACGATTTCATTTCCCCCTTCGTGCGCGTCATCCGCGCCGTCCCGGTCGCGAGCTTCGTCATCCTGCTTCTGATCTGGGCCGGCAGCCGGAACCTCGCGTTCTTTATCTGCGCGCTGGTCACGTTCCCGATCCTCTATCTCAATACGAAGAGCGGCCTTGCCTCGATGGATGAAAAACTTCTCGAAATGGGCCGCGTTTACCGTTTCCCGTATGCCAGCCGCGTAAGGCATCTGTATCTTCCGCATCTTCTGCCGCACCTTACGAGCGCGTTCGCGCTTTCGCTCGGCATGAGCTGGAAGAGCGGCGTCGCCGCGGAGGTCATCGGGCAGCCGAAGGGGACCGTCGGCAACGCGCTCTACCGGGCGAAGGTCTTCCTCGCGACGCCGGAACTTTTTGCCTGGACGGCCGTCATCGTCGCGCTCTCCTGGTGCATGGAAAAGGGACTGGGGCTTCTCATTTCCCGTATCGCAGAAGCGGTGCGGAAGCGGCGGCTCGCAAAAGACAGGGCGCAGACGGAAGCGCTCGTTTCCGAAAGAAAAGACAGCTGCGGGCAGCCGGCGGAAGGGACCGCAGACGTCTCCGGGATACAGCCGGCGGAAGAGACTGCAGAAGCCGCCGGCATACAGGCTGCGGACGGGACCGGCGATGCCGAAAAGGAAGAAGGTGTCTTCCTTACCGCGGAGAACGTCGGTAAGGCTTTTGACGGAAAAACAGTGCTCTCCGATGTTTCCCTGACGCTTCGGAACGGCGGACGCCTTCTCCTCGCCGGGGAATCCGGCGCCGGCAAGACGACGCTTCTTCGGATCCTTGCGGGGCTGGAGACGCCGGACGAAGGAAAGGTCGATATCCCCGGCATCCCGGAGAAGGAGCGGCAGCCCCTGCACGCGGGCTTCGCCTTCCAGGAGGAGAGGCTCATCGAGGGGATCTCGGCGGTCCGGAACTTGTGCGCGATCACGCGCAGGCCGGATACGGAGAAGGCGCGCGCCCTTCTTCTTGAGCTCCTTCCGGCTTCGTCTATCGACCAGCCGGTACGGGAACTTTCCGGCGGCATGCGCCGCCGCGTGTCGATCGCGCGGGCGCTTCTTTCCGAGACGCCGGTGCTCTTTTTTGACGAACCCTTCGCGGGCCTCGACGAAGAGAACATGCAGCGCGCGCTGCACTGTATCCTCGCGAACGCGGGCGGAAGGCCCCTTGTTCTCGTGACGCATGAACTGCCGGAGGATCCGGCATGGGAGTCTTTCCGGAAGATCACGCTTTCGTAGAGCGCAGAAAGGACGTGCTCCCGTCGCTTTTTGCGTGACAGGGACGCCGTTTTCGGGTATGATGACAGGTGAATGGGA
>JAFOIS010000109.1 GCA_017420605.1 Lachnospiraceae bacterium
CTTCGTTACCTTGATCTGCGTCTCCTCCGGCGCGTGCGTATTGGTTATCGTATATCCGTTTTCGGCGTCGCCTGCGATCACCGGAACGTTATAGCCCGGCACCTGCTCTTCGCTGACGCTGTAAACGATGTCCGCTCCGTCTTTTTTCTTCGCAAGACCGGTCCACGTCTTCGTCCATTCGTTCGCCTCGTCAAGCGTGGCCGTATCGATCACCTCGCTGCCCGCAAGGAGTTTCACCGTCACGGAATCCGGACGGATCCCGTCCTGGTCGTCCGTATCGTCCCAGGCCTTCGTCACGGTGATCTGCGTCTCCTCCGGCGGATTCGGGACTGTCAGCGTTCCCTCTGCCGCATCAAACGTCGTTCCGTCGCCGAACAGAAGGTGATAAAACCATTTCCAGATTCCGTTCGGTCCGCCGTCTTTATCGAACTGCACGCGGTCGACGGCCGATTTCGAGACCACGATCGTCCATCTGCCGGTCTCTGCGGTATACCCTGCCGGCGGCGTCTCCGTCATCGTATACGTGCCGCTGCTCGTAAACTCTATTTCCGTTTTTCCGTCGGATCCGGTCGTATAGGTACCGACGGTCTGCCCTTCGCTGTTCTTTACGGTAAAGACCGCGCCGGGCAGTCCGTGCCCGGTGTTGCCGTCGGTCTTCATTATTTTAAGAGAGACCGGCGTGACCTCTTCTCCCTTGTCTACCGGGGTATTTTCCACCGTGTAGCTGCTGACTGTTCCGGTGTAGCCGTCGACCGCCGTCTCTTCGACTGTATAGACGATAAGCTGGCCGACTTTGCCCGCTTTATATTTCGGCAGGCCGGTAAAGGAGAACGACCAGTTGCCGTCTTTATCAGGTTCTACTTCTACACGGTCGACCACCTCGCCGTCGGCAAGGAGCTTTATCTCTATGCTCGTCGGCCGCGTATATCCCTCGATGCCGCTGTATTCGGCGTCGTTCCAGACTTTTGACCCGGAAATTGCGACCGTTTCCGGCGTATGCTTATTCGTAAAGGTCGTGACCGTTCCGTCCGCAGTCTTTTCCGTCAGGTCATAATTTGCGACGTCGGCTTCGTCCCAGGTATAGGCGATGGTATTTCCCGCGGCGTCGACCGCCGGAAGCCCGCTTGCCGATACCGTCCAGTCATTGGCCTCCTCCGCCGTCTTCCTGTCGATCTCCGTACCGTTTGCCTTGAGAATGAAGGTGAGCGAGTCCGGACGTTTGCCGTCCCGGTTATTATCGTCATCCCAGATCTTCCTCGCAGAGACGGACGTATCCGCATAGCTGTTGCTGAAGGCGATCGCCGCTTTCTTTTCGGCTTCCCCTTCCTTTATCAGCGTCAGCGAGACCAGAAGGTCGCCCGCGTCGTTCCTGTAGGCATACGCGCGCAGATCGTAGACGGCCGAATCCAGAATGAACCCGTCCTCGGCAGTCGTCGTCTGCCGTATCTTATAGGTAAAATCGCCCGGTTCGGTAAACACGACCGGTCCGAAAGAACCTTCGCCGGCCGCCGTCAGCGTCACGGTGCCGTTCGCCACCGCCGGCGCTGTGCCTTCCGGCGCCATCACGAACGTATAGGTCTTCGTTTTCGCCGCGGCCTTTGCGTCCAGCGCAAGGCTCATCGGGACTGTGACCGATACCGCCCCTTCCGGCGTATCGTCCGCGAAGGCCGTGATCCCGGCGCCTCCGAACGCGTTTGTTGCAAGAAGCAGTACGGCAAGGACTGCCGCAAGCATTCTCTTCCATCTTTCCATCTGTCTTTTCATCATGGTCTTATCCGAGCTCCGCCGCTATACGTCCCCGAGTTTCCCAAACAGCAGGATCCGGTCCTCCGATGCCGCCGTCACACACGTCGACAGCACGAGGATCTGATCTTCCGTCGTTATTTCCTCTTTTACGATCTCCGCTTCCGCAAGAAGACCGGTCAGAAACTCTTCATTCCAGTTATTCTTTACGCGCACCGGATCAAAGTACCGGCTGTCCTCCGAATCTGCCCTGAGGCACGCGAAAAACCGGATCCCGAGTTCCCGCCCGTCCCTCAGAAGCAGCCGGCCTCTCCGGTCTTCCGACCAGAACGCCGGGTCCTCAAAAAGGGACAGATCGCCGAACATCAGATGGTTTTCCATATGATGTCCATAGATCAAAATATAAGAATCAGAAAATTCCGCCGCATTCCGGTAATCCAGAAATGGATTGCCGGCAAACGACAGTTCTCCGTTCACGTCTTTGTCGATATATTTCAGATTGTCTTCCGCCTGAGTGACCGGGGTGCGGATCTGCGTGCCATAGACCTCAAGATAGGCCGCAACCTCCGGATTCCCATTGAAAAGATCTTCAGACAGCGCCGTATTTTCGGCGATCCTGCGATAGCGCCAGTCTGTCTTTATAAGACTGGACACCAAAAGGACAATCCCGGTCAAAACCGCCAGAATCAACACCCCTAAGGCTGCCCTTACGACAGCCAGATGCTTATTTTGCCCCCCCGTTGATCGCAATTCCGCAGTCCGTTTTGCGGTATAAAACCGCTTCTCGCCTCAGATACTGCCGCATATCTGCCTGAAATAGCAACAAATACGCCTTATTTAGATTATATCAGCCTCATTTTAAATGTCAACAACGGGATAATGAACACTATGGGCAGTTTTTCAGTATGGTGTTTTCAGCAAAAGAAAAACCGCAGCCTTTTCAGCTGCGGTAATAACGATAGGTATGACCGAGTCGCTTCAGGACCTCTTCCGCTTCCCTGCGGAAGCCCTCCTTCATCGCGATGATAATGAGCGACCTCTCCGGAATGTCCGCCGATCCGATCTCGCGTACGGGCTGGCCGTAGCGGGCTTTCGGGTTTCCGTCCATGGAAGTCACAAGAAATGCGTCGATAAACAGATCTTCGCGCAGAAGCGCTTCATACGTCCTTGTACCGATGACACCGGCGCCGTAGATAAAGACGTGATCTGCCGCCCGAACCTCGGCAAGAAGGCCGTCGCTTAAGTACCGCCAGCCGCCGGTATAGTTCTTAAAATCCTGACCGACGCGGTAAAGGTCCAGCATGGCCACGCTCTCCGGCTGCCGGAACCAGTCCATAAGATGCGGATCGTCGCGGAGCGCCGGATAGAAGTGCGAAAAACGCTCGTACATCCGGAAGATATTCGCGTCCACGTCGCTGCCGGAAAGGGCATGGCGGCGCGCAAAGCCGCACATTTCCTTCAGGTTCATGAGATAGCCGTGGAGATTTCTCGGCCCGAACGGTTTTGTCATGACGGACGCTTCCCGGTAGCGCCGGATAAAATACCGCTCCGGGATATAGCGGATCCGCTCCGCCAGAAGGATCGCGGCAAAGGCGAAATATTCGTCCTCGTGCTCCACGTCCTCCGGTGAACAGATCCCGTTTTCCCGGAGAAAATCGAGTCTCCAGAACTGGCGCTGCACATAGCAGGTCCATTCGTTCTGCCGGATAAACGCCGCATAAAGCTCCCGCCCGGTCACGACCTCGTCCGGATAGGTCCCGTGCCGTGTGCTCTGATAGGTATCGCGGAAATGCGCCTCCAGCTCCGGGCTGTCAAAGATCACCTGCGAATCGAAGAACACGCCGTCGAGCGCGTCCCTCTCACAGAGTGAAAACAGCGATT
Organism: Lachnospiraceae bacterium; assembly: GCA_017420605.1. Lineage (GTDB taxonomy): Bacteria > Bacillota > Clostridia > Lachnospirales > Lachnospiraceae > Chordicoccus. The sequence continues at coordinate 3,625 of JAFOIS010000109.1, forward strand.
CCATCGCGTCCTCGGTGATCAGGTCATCCGAATCGAGAAAATAAACGTACTTTCCCCGCGCCGCTTCCATACCGCGGTTGCGGCCGTAGCCCTGCCGGCGGTTTTCCGGCAGATGGATCACGCGGACCCGGCGGTCGGACAGGGCATAGGAGTCCAGGATCGCCGGGCACCGGTCCGGCGAAGCGTCGTCGATGCAGATCACCTCGAGATCGGCAAGCGACTGGGACAGCACGCTGTCAAGACATGCCGGAAGCCACTTTTCGACGTTATAGACCGGAATGACCACACTGACGGACGGCCTTTCTGCCGCATCCTTCATACCGTTTCCTCCACGCAGTCCCTGAAATAGGCGAATGTTTTCTCCAGCCCCTCGTCAAGGGAGACGGCGGGCTCCCAGGAAAGCATTTTCTTTGCAAGGGAAATGTCCGGGCGGCGCCTTACCGGATCGTCCTCCGGCAGCTCCCGGAAGACGATCTTTGGCTTTCCGCCGGCAAGCGCGCGCACTTTTTCCGCCAGTTCAAGCACGGTCATCTCCGCGGGATTCCCGAGATTCACAGGGCCGGTAAAGCCGTCCTGCTCCATCATACGGACGAGGCCCTCGACCATATCGGAAACATAGCAGAAGCTGCGCGTCTGGGAGCCGTCCCCGTAAACGGTGAGCGGCCGGCCGTGCAGCGCCTCCATGATCAGGTTCGAAACGACGCGTCCGTCGTCCGGCCGCATTTTCGGTCCGTAGGTGTTGAAAATGCGTACGATCCGGATCTGCGTCCCGTACATCCGGAAATGATCCATGAAGAGGGTCTCGGCCATCCGTTTCCCCTCGTCGTAGCAGGCCCGGGGGCCTGTCGTCCGCACGTTCCCGAAATAGGACTCCGTCTGCGGATGGACGAGCGGATTGCCGTAGATCTCGCTGGTGCTGGACAGCAGGACCCGCGCGCCGCATTTGCTTGCGAGGTCGAGAACGCGGAGCGCCCCGAGGACAGACGTCTTTGCGGTCTTGATGGGATCTTTGCGGTAATGGACGGGGCTTGCCGGACAGGCGAGATGATAGATCCGGTCCGCCGGAAGGTCCGGCAGCTCCTCCACCTCGCCTTCGATGAACCGGAAATCCGGATCGTCCCGGAACGCCGCAAGATTTTCCATTCTCCCGGTCAGAAGGTCGTCGTATACCGTTACCTCGTTCCCGTCATGCAGGAGACGGCCGGCCAGATTGGCGCCGATGAACCCCGCTCCGCCCGTGATCAGAACTCTGTGTTTCATATACTGTCCCTTTCTCCGGTGCACAACTGCCCTGCACGCTTTTGCGGCCCCTCCTCCGGCTTTGGCCAGACGGCGTCGATCTCTGCCGCTATGCGGCGGTTCACGATTCCGTTCAGATGCTGCGGGAGCGCCCCGTATTCATAATCCCTGTCCGTCAGATACGGTTCGGTCCTCCATGCCGGCACGACCGCCGCCTCCGGGCACAGCGCCTTAAAGCGCGCGTACCGTTCTTTCAGGACCGCGTTATCCCGGCGGATCCTGTCCAATTCCGAATAATACTCCCATCCGGATAAATTGCCAACCTTTTCCGAAAGATACGTCTCGACGAGAATGACCCGGATACCGGGGCTGATCCTTCGAAGATACGCAAGGACGGCCGATACGCCCTGCGCAAAAGCCTCCGCCGCCCGGGCGCTCCCGGCGGCGATCCGCTCCGCGTCCGGGAAGACCCTGTCCGGTCCGCCCTCTGCGCCGTCCAGCGCGTCGCTGGCCGTATAGTACCTTCCGCTGTCATAAAGGAGGTCGAAACGCTCTTCCGTAAGATCGAGGACGAAGACCTCGGGCCGGATCTTTTCCGCTATGTCCGTGAAAGCGCCGTTTATTTCCCGCCTGAGCATGATCTCCCGGTACCGGTTTTTGTGCCGTACTTCCCTTCCGGGCTGCTCCTAGCGGGCCGTCCCGCCCGCCGCGGCCGCCGCGCTGCCGATCGCCGCAAGCGACGAGAAGGAAAACCGGATATACGGGTTATGGAGATGCAGCGTGTGCGTCAGGATCTTCGAAAGGTTGTAACCGCCGGACATAAGATACCGGTTCTCGCGCACCGGGGGAAACGCCTCTTCCAGAAACGCGGCCATCTCCGCAGCCAGCGCCCGGAATTCCTCTTCGCCGCGCCGGTGGAACTGCATGGCCAGAATATCGC
>JAFOIS010000110.1 GCA_017420605.1 Lachnospiraceae bacterium
GGCATAACGCTGTGCGCCGCCCGGATCCGGAGAAAGATATGGAGTTCAGAAGAGGCGAAGAGGAAGGGATCTGTGAGATTACGGCAAGCGTCCGTGATCTCGTTTCCTTTTGCCTTCGGGACGACTCGATCGACAACCGGACCGGCGCGGCGGCGGAGCAGGAGGCAATGCTCCGCGGAAGCAGGCTCCACCGGAAGCGACAATCTTCCATGGGAGCAGACTACACTGCGGAAGTACCATTGAAAAAGACTGCGGCGACCGAACATGCCCTGATCCACATCGAAGGCCGGGCCGACGGTGTGATCCGGAAAGACGGCGCCGTCACGATCGACGAGATAAAAGGGGTATATAGAGAGCCCGCATCGATAAATGCTCCGGAGACCGTACACCGCGCGCAGGCGCTTCTCTATGCCGTTATACTTGCGGAAGAGGAAGATCTTCCCGAGATCGGCGTGCAGATAACCTATATCCATATGGACACGGAAGAGATAAAAGTCTTTCCGGAAGTTCTGACCCGTTCGGAACTTACCCGATGGTTTTCCGCTCTTCTCGATATTATGGAGCGCTACGCCGCCTTTTACACCGGATGGTCGAAAGTCCGTGATGATTCGATCGCGTCGCTTTCTTTTCCCTTCCCTTACAGAGACGGACAGAAGAGACTTATCGGCGGCGTGTATCAGACGATCACGTCTGCAAAGAATCTTTTTCTCATGGCGCCGACCGGCGTCGGAAAGACGCTTGCCGTCCTGTATCCGGCCGTGCAGGCGGTAGGACGCCGTCTCGCCGAAAAGATATTCTATCTTACCGCAAGAGGCGCAGCACAGTCCGCTCCGCAGGATGCGCTCGGACATCTCCGGAGAGCGGGGGCGCGCATCAAATCGCTTCAGATCACGGCAAAAGAAAAGGCCTGCTTTATGGCAAAGCCGTCCTGCAATCCGGACGACTGTCCCTATGCCGATCATTATTTCGGACGTGTCCGCGACGTCGTACTGAACATGATCGGGGATTCTGACGTATTCGACCGTGAAACGATCCTCCGCGCCGCGAAAGACGCACGGCTGTGTCCTTATGAACTTTCTCTCGACCTTTCTTACTGGGCGGACGTGATCATCTGCGACTATAATTACGTCTTCGACCCTGACGCATATCTTCGGCGTTTCTTTTCCGATGCTGCGGAGAAGAAATATATCCTGCTTGTCGACGAGGCGCATAATCTCGTCGACCGGGGACGCGCGATGTACAGCGCCGATCTTGTGAAAGAAGACGTCCTTGCCGTACGCAGGCTCGTCAAGGAGAAAGACGCGCGCCTTTACCGGGAACTTTCAAAAATCAACAGTATTCTTCTGGCTATGAAAAAAGAAGATACAGGAGAAGAACGTGACGGAGACGAGGGCGGAGAAGACCGGGACAAACGATCCGGAAAGGGCGGCGTATCGGTACGGAAAGACGACGGCGGCATTGCGGACGCTGCGGTCCGTGCCATGCACGAAATGGAACGTCTCTTTGATGAATCGCATGATTCCGTGCTCAAGGAAGATCTTCTCGATATGTATTTCGCGCTGCGCTCTTATACGAACGTATATGACGCGCTGGATGAGCATTATGCGATCTATACGGAAATGACGCCGGACGAAAACTTCCGCATCAGACTCTTCTGTACGGATCCTTCCGAAATGCTGCGCGCACACCGCGGGGCCGCACGGAGCTCTGTATTCTTTTCCGCAACGCTTCTGCCGGTGGAGTTTTACAAACAGATGCTCGGCGCCGGTCCGGAGGATCCGGCGGTATACGCGCCGTCCTCTTTTCCACCGGAAAACCGCAAGGTCATAGTGATCCGGGACGTCAGCGCGAAATACACAAGGCGCACAAAGGAAGAGTTCCGGCGTATCGCAGCCCTCATCGCCGGTACGGTACGCGCGAGAAAAGGCAATTATATCGCTTTCTTTCCTTCCTACAAAATGATGGAGGATGTGTTTTCGGTCTATCGAAGCGAGTATGATACGCCGTCGGCAGCCTGGGTCGTACAGTCGCGGATAATGGGAGAGGAGGACCGGGAGATCTTTCTGGAGAACTTCGCAGATGCCGCGCCGGACGTATCGATGCTGGGATTCTGCGTTATGGGAGGTATCTTTTCCGAAGGCATCGACCTTACAGGAGAGAGGCTGATCGGGGCGATCATTGTCGGCACGGGACTGCCGCAGGTCTCATCCGAATGCGAGATCATCCGTGCAAACTTCGCGGAACGGGAGATGCCGGGATTTGATTATGCGTACCGTTATCCCGGTATGAACAAAGTTCTGCAGGCCGGCGGGCGGGTGATCCGGACGCCGGAAGACCGCGGTGTTATCGTGCTGGCTGACGGAAGGTTCCTGGAAAGGAACTACGCCGGTCTTTTCCCGAGAGAATGGAACATACGTGAGGTGTGTCGGGCGGAAGAAGCCGAAACGGCACTCAGGCATTTCTGGGAAGATGAGGACAGGCAATAAGAAGATCTCAATAAAAAACAGGCACAGCCCGGAAGGCTGTGCCTGCTGCTTTTATGAATCTGATCCTTATGCCGCAAGGAAGAACTTGATCAGGAACAGTGCCGACATGATGTAGGTCACGACGGAGACCTTCTTTGCATTGCCGGAGAAGACATTGATGACCGTATAAGCGATGAGGCCGATGCCGATGGCGTGGCCGATCGAACCGGAGATCGGCATGGCGAGCAGCATGAGCGTTACCGGAACAAGCTGGTCGATCTCGGCGAAGTTCACCTTGGTCAGGCCCTGAAGCATCAGGACGCCGACGTAGATCAGCGCCGCGGAAGTTGCAGCGGCCGGAATGATCGCGGCGATCGGGGAGATGAACATGCAGGCCAGGAAGATGATGCCGGTGGTCAGCGCCGTAAGGCCGGTGCGGCCGCCCGCTTCCACGCCGGACGCGGATTCGATGAAGGTCGTGACGGTGGAAGTACCGGTGCAGGCGCCGGCGACGGTACCGACGGCGTCGGCAAGGAGCGCTTCCTTCATCTTCGGCATATTGCCGTTCTCATCGAGCATACCGGCACGGCTGGCCGTTCCGACGAGCGTTCCGATCGTATCGAACATATCGATGATACAGAAGGTCAGGACCAGCGTAATGACGGTGAACCAGCCGATCTGCGCGAAGCCGGCGAAGTTGAACTTGAAGAGCGTCGTTTCAGCCATATCCTTGACGGGCGGGATCCAGCTGGCGGTCGCAAGAGATGCAAACGGATTCTGGCCAAGGAAGATCGCGGAACCTGCCCAATGGATCACGGAGGCGATCAGCATGCCGAGAAGCACGGCGCCCTTGACGCCTTTCTTGGCGAGGATCACGATCGCGAAGAAACCGATGAACGCAGTCGCGACAGCAAGGACCATCGGAGCATAGCCGCTGCCCATTGCGGTTTTCGCGCTGCCTGCGGTCAGCGCGCCGAAGAAGTCGCGCATCATGTAGAACGGGCCGCCGGTCTCACTGTAGATGCCGTCGTTGGAGCCAAGACCGATATTCATGAGCATCAGACCGATAGCCGGCGCAATACCCATCCGGACGCCGAGCGGAATGGCTTCGACGATTTTCTCACGGATGTTGAAGGCGGAAAGAATAATGAAGACGATACCTTCGATCAGGATGATGATGAGGGCTGACTGATAACTTTCGACGTAGCTCATGCCGGTCATGGCGACGACGTTCGCAACGACGACGGCGAAGAAGCTGTTAAGGCCCATGCCGGGTGCCATGGCGAACGGCTTATTCGCGGCGAAGGCCATGAAGAACATACCGATCGCGGAAGCAATGCAGGTAGCCATGAAAATGCCGTTCCAGAGCGGGCTGCCTACGTCAAAACCGGTCAGAAGGTTCGGGTTCAGGGCGATGATGTAGGCCATCGTCATGAAAGTGGTAAGACCGGCCATGATCTCCGTGCGGACATTCGTGCCGTTTTTGGACAGCTTAAAGACCTTCTCGAGTCCGCTGTCCGGTGCTGCTTGTTTTGTACTCATGGATCCTCCTCCTGTATATTATGAAGAAAATGAGAAACAAAAGAATGTTGACAGTGCTGTGCGTATTTCTAAAAAATTTATAAATACAGAAGTCATACTATCAAATCGACATACAATTGTCAATGAAACTAAAATACAAAGATGTAGTTTTTTTGTTGTAATTCAACACAACATTTAGTAAAATTGCAGATGAACGGAACAGGAAAAGGTTCCGCTGTTACAGTGCGCAATGGTGTGCGGGGACGGTATGAAAGAAGTGCTCCGCGAAGATCCAAAGGGAGGAGCATTATGTATAAAGACGGACTGATCTGGGCAGCAAAAAACGCGGAGGGTGAGAACTTCTCCATTCTTCCGAAAATGGCGAACCGCCACGGCCTGATCGCAGGCGCGACGGGCACCGGCAAAACGATCTCGCTGAAAGTCCTGGCGGAATCCTTTTCCGACGCGGGCGTACCCGTTTTCCTCGCGGACGTGAAGGGAGATCTTGCCGGCATGATCGCGCCCGGCGTACACTCCGAGGATATGCAGAAGCGCTTTGTGAAGTTCGGTCTGGAAGAGGCGGGCTTCCGGTATCAGTCCTATCCGGCGACGTTCTGGGATATTTACGGAAAGAAGGGCATCCAGCTGCGCACCACGATCACGGAAATGGGTCCGCTGCTCCTTTCCCGTATCCTCGACCTCAACGATCTGCAGACGGATATCCTGACGATCGTATTCAAGATCGCCGACGATCAGGACCTTCTTCTCATCGATACGAAGGATCTGAAATCCATGCTCAACTACGTCGATGAGAACAAAAACGCTTTCCAGGCGGAATACGGCCGCATCACCGCCGCTTCGATCGGTGCGATCATGCGTTCGCTCATTGCGCTCGAACTTGCGGGCGGCGACGTTTTCTTCGGAGAACCGGCGCTTTCGATCCACGATTTCATGACGGTCGGTGCCGGCGGCAAGGGCATGATCAACATTCTTGACAGCGAGACACTGATCAACAACGGGAAACTCTACTCCACGTTCCTTCTCTGGATGATCTCCGAGCTTTTCGAGACCCTTCCGGAAGTCGGCGATCTGCCGCTGCCGAAGATGGTATTCTTCTTCGACGAAGCGCACCTGCTTTTCAACGGCGCATCGAAAACGCTGCTCGACAAGATCGAACAGGTCGTGAAGCTCGTCCGCTCCAAGGGCGTCGGCATTTATTTCGTAACGCAGAATCCGCGCGATATCCCGGACGGCGTGCTCGCCCAGCTCGGCAACAAGATCCAGCACGGGCTGCGTGCCTATACGCCCTCTGAACAGAAGAATATCAAGGCCGCCGCGGATTCTTTCCGCGCAAATCCGGAATTCAACACGATCGAAGCCATTTCGTCTCTCGGGACCGGCGAGGCGGTCATTTCCTTCCTTGATGAAAAAGGCACGCCCGGCATGGCGCAGAAGGTCGCGATCCTTCCGCCGCAGAGCCGCATGGGCTCCATCACGGACGAAGAGAGGGACATGGCCATCAAGTCTGCGCTCCTTTTCGGGAAATATGCCGTTGCCCATGATCCGGAGTCCGCGTATGAGTTCCTGCAGCGCCGCGGCATAGAAATGGAAGAAGCCGCCGCAAAGGCAGCCGAGGAAGCCGCCGCCGCGAAACAGGCGGAGCTGGAAGCGAAGGAAGCGGCCAAACAGGCGGAAAAGGAAGCAAAGGAAGCCGCGAAGCAGGCGGAACGCGAAGAAAAGGAAGCGCAGAAGGCTGCTGAAAAAGCCGCAAGAGAAGAGCAGAAGGAAAAGGAAAAGCGCGCGAACGCGGCGAAGAAAGCCGCCAAGCAGGTCGGATCGTCGGTGGCCGGAACGGTCGGCCGCGAAGTCGGCAAAACCGTCGGCGGAACATTCGGCAAATTCGGCAAGACGCTCGGCGGAAATCTCGGCGCGTCACTCGGCCGCGGACTCCTTTCCACACTTTTTAAAGGCTGATCGGTCATAAAAGACGGCGGGATCTGATAAGGATCCCGCCTTTTTGAAGCATAAGGGAAGGAGAGGGCGTCGTTCACAATTTGTCTATAATTAATTCAATAAAGGTTTACTTGACGGGCAAATTCTGAACATAACTCTCCCCTATACTGAAGATGTCAAGAGGACAGCAAGACTTTTTCTTTTTCATAGCCGCACAGGCGGCAACTCCTTCCCTTATAAATAAGGCGGCACCGAAAGGTGCCGTCTTGTTTGTCTTATAATCAATTTCAAAAAACGTTCTGCAAAATATATACAAATAATGCATCTTTAGTGTATAATTACCCGGTAAGCCATGATTGCTTCGTTTTTTTTGGGCAAGTTGACTCAGAAATACGGCTTTTCTCAGAGAACGGGGCGATGCAGGCAAAGGATGCGGGCCCGGTCATACGGGTTGATCACATTCACACCTACATAAGGAAAGGAAGGTGGCAGTTCTGGACCGCCTTTGACGAAGCCCTTAAGATCCATGGGGTGAAGGAACGCAGGGAGCGCTACCGCATCGCGTCAGAGATGATGGAAGCCGTAAA
>JAFOIS010000111.1 GCA_017420605.1 Lachnospiraceae bacterium
AGCAGTATCTGGATCACATTTCCTGATCCGGCGGGGCCGCAGCCGGGAAATGCGCTTGTATTGCCCGCGGTTTACGATATAATGAAAATGGTATTCTGCGAAGATAACAGATCAGCAGGAAAGGAATAATACATGAACAATAAGATCACAGATTCCATTACCTACATCGGTGTCAACGATCATGACATCGATCTGTTCGAGGGACATTACGATGTACCGCTCGGTATGGCGTACAATTCTTATCTGATCCGGGATGAGAAGATCGCCGTCATGGATACGGTCGACGAGCGCAAGATGGACGACTGGCTTGCCAACCTGAAAGAGGCGCTTGCCGGCGCAAAGCCGGATTACCTCGTCGTCCAGCACATGGAGCCGGACCATTCGTCTTCCATCGTCGCGTTCCTGGTACAGTATCCGGGCACGACGGTCGTCGGCAATGCCAAGACCTTCAAAATGATCAGCCAGTTCTTCCCGCATCTTGCGATCGCAAATACGCTGGAAGTCAAAAACGGAGACACGCTTTCGCTCGGCAAACACGAGCTTACCTTCGTGTTTGCCCCGATGGTCCACTGGCCGGAGGTCATGATGACCTACGAAGCAGCGGACAAGGTGCTGTTTTCGGCGGACGGCTTCGGCAAGTTCGGCGCGAACGACGTCGAGGATCCGGAAGGCTGGGCCTGCGAAGCAAGACGCTACTATTTCGGCATCGTCGGCAAATACGGCGCGCAGGTACAGAGCGTGCTGAAGAAGGCCGCGGAGCTCGATATCCGGATCATCTGCCCGCTGCACGGGCCGGTGCTGGACCGTGACCTCGGCTATTATCTGAAACTCTATGACACCTGGTCGAGCTATCTGCCGGAATCCGACGGCGTCTGCATCTGCTACACCTCGGTCTACGGGCATACGAAGACGGCGGCGGAGTTCCTTGCGGAAGAACTTACGAAGCGCGGCGTGCCGAAGGTGGCGCTGAACGATCTTGCGCGGAGCGATATGCCGGAATGCGTGGAAGACGCCTTCCGCTATGATAAGCTCGTTCTGGCTACCACGACCTACAATTCGGAGATATTCCCGTACATGCGCGAGTTCATCGATATGCTGGTCGAGAGGAACTTCCAGAAACGCACGGTAGCCTTCATCGAGAACGGCTCCTGGGCGCCGACCGCCATGAAGGTCATGAAGAAGAAAATGGAAGGGCTGAAGAACATCACGTACGCGAAGAACAACGTGACGATCCTTTCCGCGCTCAACGAGGAGACGTCCGAACAGCTCGTCGCCCTTGCCGATGAGCTGGCGGAAGGCTATGAGCCGGTCGTGCCGGAAGAAGTGAAAATCGATCCGACGGCCCTTTTCAAGATCGGCTACGGCCTCTACGTCGTGACCTGCAACGACGGCCGCAAGGACAACGGCCAGATCGTCAATACGGTCTCCCAGGTCGCAAGCAAGCCGGACCGCATCGCCGTCAACATCAACAAGGCCAACTATTCGGCGGAAGTCATTCAGAAGACCGGCGTCATGAACGTCTGTGTGCTCAACGAGCAGGCGCCGTTCCAGGTCTTCAAGCATTTCGGCTTCCAGTCCGGCCGCACCGTCGATAAGTTTGCGGATTATCCGCACGCGGCGAAGGCGAGAAACGGCGTGGCGTACCTTACGAAATACGCGAACGCTTACATTTCGCTCAAGGTCTTCAACGTTGTGGATATGGGCTCGCACTGGATGTTCCTGTGCGACATCACGGAATCCGTCGTGCTGAACGCGGTCGAGACGATGACCTATACGTATTACCAGAAGAACGTCAAGCCGAAGCCCGAAGAAAAGAAGAAGGGCTGGGTCTGCGATATCTGCGGTTATATCTATGAAGGCGAGGAACTGCCGGAAGACTTCATCTGCCCGCTCTGCAAGCATCCGGCGAGCGATTTTTCGAAGCTCGAATAACCGTCCGGTCCGCCGGGAAAACAGATCCTCTGAAATGAATAAACCGTGCCGCGGCCTTCCGCTGCGGCACGGTTTTTTACATGGAACAGCTTGATCAGGACGGGGTGCGTTCTCCCGCCGGCAGCTGCGCAAGGATCACGGCAGCGAAAACGAGGGCACAGCCGGCAAGTTCCCGGAAGCTCAGCGCCTCGTGCAGAATGAGCCACCCGAAGAGGGCCGCGAAGACGGACTCAAGACTCATGATGAGCGAAGCCACCGCCGGTTCCGTATGTTTCTGCCCGACGATCTGCAGTGTGTAGGCGACGCCGCTCGAGAGCGCGCCGGCGTAGAGCACGTTCCAGCGGGCCGTAAAGAGGGCGGACCAGGAGGGGGATTCCCAAAGGAGCGCGGGCGGAAGGGAGAGCAGTCCCGCAACCAGGAACTGCACGTCCGACATCAGCACGCCGTCGGCCCCCTTTTCCATGAAGTGGTCAATGGTCAGGATGTGCGCCGAGAAAACGAAGGCGCAGGCAAAGCACAGAAGGTCGCCCCGCGAAATGGAAAAGCCTTCTTTGATACAGAGAAAATAAAAGCCGGCCGTCGCGAGCGCAACACAAAGCAGAATGATCCGCGGGATCTTTTTCCCGAAAAAGGCGCCGAGGAGCGGGACGATGACGATATAGAGCGCGGTGAGGAACCCGGCCTTGCCGACGGTGGTCTCTGCGATGCCGGCCTGCTGCAGGGCGCTGGCCAGGGCGAGGACGATACCGCACCATAAACCGCCCCGAAGGGAGATCCTGTCGCGGAGAATCGGTCCGGCAGCGGCCTTTTTCCGCAGGATGAGCATGACGGGGAGCAGGACGACAAAGCCGATAAAACTCCTTGCCGTGTTGAAGGTAAGCGGTCCGATATAGTCCATCCCCTCGCTCTGGGCCACGAAGGCGGAGCCCCAGATGAGCGCGGTGATGAGGAGAAGCAGATTGCCGATGTATTTCTTTCGTTTCATGCTGCCAGTATAGCACGAACGGTACGGCAATAGTATCCATACCGTACTTTTGCGGCTGACTTGCAATAAAAAAAGTGTTCTTTTTGCCGGAACGTGTTACAATGCACTCTGAACAGCCAAATGACGGATCACCTCTTAACGGATAAGAGAAAACGGGAGAAAAGAAGTATGTTTGATGCCGCCATTATCGGTACCGGCCCGGCCGGCCTGTCCGCCGCCCTGTGCCTTGCGCTTCACGAAAAGGAATTC
>JAFOIS010000012.1 GCA_017420605.1 Lachnospiraceae bacterium
CCCAATCGGTCAGCAATTGCCTTTTTAGAGGAATCCCCCGTCAGATAATCTTTAACCGCCCAGATGATGATTTCTGTCTCCAGCTTTGTCCTTTTCAATGAAAATGCTCCCTTCCGGGCATCCAAGCTTTTATTATTTCGCTTGTCTACCTGGAAGGGAGCATATCATCAACGGCACAGGGGGCTTTTCTTGCGGTGCTCCGGTAATCGTGATATATTTTTTACTGGTGCTGTTATCAGGGATAGGCAGACCGCAGAGTCTGCCGCGATAAGGAGACTATGGTTTACGATACGATTCTGGACGCGATCGGCCGCACGCCGCTCGTCCGCCTGCAGCGGATGACCGACGAAGACAGCGCCGAGGTACTCGTCAAAATGGAGGCCCTCAACGTCGGGGGCTCGATCAAAACAAGAACAGCCTATAACATGATCCTCGAAGCCGAGAAGGCCGGGATCATTAACAAAGATACGATCATCGTGGAGCCCACGAGCGGCAACCAGGGCATCGGCCTTGCACTCGTCGGCGCCGTGCGCGGGTACCGCACGATCATCGTCATGCCGGACTCCGTGAGCGAAGAGCGGCGGAAGCTCGTGCGGCATTACGGCGCGGAAGTGCGGCTTATCCATGACGCGGGCGATATCGGCGAATGCATCGAGGAGTGCCTCAAGACGGCGATGCGCATGAAAAAGCGCGATCCGCGCGTCTTTGTCCCGCAGCAGTTCGAAAACCCGCACAACGTGCTCGCACAGAAGAAATTCACGGCGCAGGAGATCCTCGAAGACGTAAACGGTCCGATCGACGGCTTCTGCTCGGGCATCGGTACGGGCGGAACACTGACCGGCATCGGCGAAGTGCTGAAGGAACACAATCCGGATATCGAGATCTGGGCGGTGGAACCGGAGAACGCGGCCATTCTGGCCGGCGGCACGATCGGTACGCATCTCCAGATGGGGATCGGCGACGGCATCATCCCGTCGATCCTGAATCAGAACATTTATGACAGGATCTATACCGTGACCGATACCGAGGCGATCGAGACCTCGAAGTCTCTCGCACGGGACGAGGGCCTCATGGTCGGCATTTCCGCGGGAACGAACGTTGCGGCTGCACTGCAGCTCGCGAAAAAGCTCGGTCCCGGAAAGAGGGTCGTCACCGTTCTTCCGGATACGGCCGAACGGTATTTCTCGACCCCGCTGTTTGAGGAATAAAGGAGTTTTTTATGTTACACGGACGGAAAGTGATCGGCATCGTCCCCACGGCGCCGCTTCTTATGGAGACGGAAAACCGCTACGACGACAAATATATGTTCACGGATACCTACGAGGTGCGTGTTGCGGAAGCGGGCATGATCCCGGTGGGTGTTCTGCCGGTCGAAGGACGGATCCGCACGGACGTCCTGGAGCTTTGCGACGCGTTCGTCGTGCAGGGCGGGACCCACGTCCGGCCCTATCACATTGACGTGATCGATCATGCCGTAAAGACAGGAAAAAAGCTCCTCGGGATCTGCCTGGGCTGCCAGGCGATCCAGTGTTATTTCGCGACGGCTGCCGAGGCGGAAAAGAGACAGTGGGAGGGCAATATGGGATCCCTATTTGCCATTCTGAGAAAGACGGAGAACACGGTGTTCCTGAAACCGGTCGAGGGGCACAGACTCAGCGAGATCGTTCCCAGAGAAGATACGAGTGCGCTGAAACATAAGGTCCTTCTTTCGGAGGGATCTCTTGCGGCCAAAGTCTTCGGGCTTACGTCTCTTATGGGCGTTTCCCTGCACAGTTTCTGTATCGACGAGCCGGCTCCCGGCCTTGCCGTTTCCGGAAGAGCGGAAGACGGGACCGTGGAAGCGGTCGAACACGGCGACCGGATCCTCGGCACGCAGTTCCATCCGGACGCCGACGGAGAACTGCCCATGGTCTTTGCGTGGCTGGCCAAGTGAGGAGCAGAATAGAAACAAGCAGGCACAGGGAGGGCATCACAATGGCATTTATCGATCTTGCACGGCAGCGTTACTCGGAGCGGTATTTTGGCGATAAGCCCGTGGAAAAGGAGAAACTGGATCTGATATTGGAGGCGGGGCGGATTGCGCCGACGGCCTGCAACTATCAGCCGCAGCGGGTCTATGTGATCGAGAGCGCGGAAGCCATGAAAAAGGCCGTCTCGACCGGAGCTTCGATGTGCGGATGTCCGGTCGCGGTCCTTATCTGCTACGACAGGGAAGAGGTCGCGAAGATAAGGAGAGACCGCTGCTACGAAGAGTACAACTGCGGGGAGCAGGACGCAGCCATCGTAGCTGCCAGCATGATGTTCGAGGCGGAGGACCTCGGTGTGCACAGCCTGTGGATCCGCGGCTTTGATTCGCAGGACGTCATCGACGCGTTCGATCTGCCGGCAAATGAAGTGCCGGTCATGATGCTCGCGCTCGGCTATCCGTCCGCAAAGAGCCATCCCGCGCATCTGCACGCAAAACGGAAAGCCATGGAAGAGACCGTAAAGTATATCTGAAATGCCGGAAAAGAGGGAGAGCGCACGATGACAAAGATCACGATCCTCGGCGACATCATGAGTGAGAGCTGCCTCATGGAGGCGGTAAAAGGGCCGGACGGCACATATGACTACGCGTCGGTATTTGCGCCGCTTGCGGGCCTCCTTGCGGAGGCGGATCTTCGGGTCGCGAATTTCGAGACGCCGTGTGCCGGCGGGGCGGCGGTGTACGCGCAGAATATCTACGATTTCAACGCGCCGGATGATCTGGCGAAGGCAGTGAAGACCACCGGGTTTGACGCGGTATCCTTTGCCAATAACCATGTGTTTGACAGGGGGATCGAGGGGCTTTTAAGGACGCTCACGGTCTTATCCGAAAACGGGCTTATAACGTTCGGGGCGTCCGCGTCCCCGGGCGGAGAGAAGACGGCTTTCCTTACCGCCGGCGGAATAAAGATCGCGCTCGTATCTTCCACCTATGGCACGAATAAAAAGCCGCAGACGGAAGAGGAGGCGGCCTGCGTGAATTATCTCCGTCCCGTTCATGCGAAACCCACGTGGGTCCTGCCGAAAGATTATGTAAACCTTGAAAACTTCGTTACCGGACTCCTCGGACGCCGCCTCAATCTTGAGGAGCGGACGCAGTTCAAGAAGCTGGCGCATGTGGACGTCGCCCACTCGGACGAGCATTTCTTCCCCGCGGAATATGAAAAAGAACTGACCGCCATGGAAGAGGAGATCCGGCGGGCAAAAGAGAGGGCGGATCTGGTACTCTTTCTGCCGCATACCGGCGGGCAGTTCAACACGGTGCCGGGGTCGTTCTCCGCGTACGTCACAGACCGGGCCGTCCGGGCCGGCGCGGACGCTGTACTTGCGGCGCATTCCCATACGACGCAGAAGGCGGAGTGCTTAAGGGGCGTCCCCGTGTTCTACTCTCTCGGGAACGTCTCCATGATGCACACCTTTTATAGTGTGACGGAGAGCCTGCCGGATATCGGGATCGCCGCGCACCTGTACCTCAATGGGGCGAAGATCGCGAAGGTCACCTTCTCGCTCATCAAAATGCTCGAAGAGGACGGGACCCCGCTCCGCGTCTGGCCGGTAGACGAGCTCTATCAGAGATTCCGGGATGATCCAAAGAAGCAGGCTGCACTCTTTGCGGAGGCAAAAGAAGTCTTCATGAGGATCACCGGCCGGGACGGCGAAGGTTTCCGCATCGAACGGGAGTACGCTCTGTAAAAGACCCGGATACCGCAAAGTCCACGCCGCGCGCCGGCGCGGACGCCCTGTGACTTATCTTGAACCCTGCAGGTGATTGTGCTATACTGACCGTGCGCGCAAATACGCTTTGACGCATGGTTTTTCTATTGCAGATCGATTCGGAGGATACGGAAATGAAGCAGGAAGCGATCAACGCCCTTCACGCGGCGTATGATATCGAAGCACAGTGCATTCTGGAAATGAAAGACTATATCGATGACGAAGCTTTCTCCAAAGCAGTAGAGCTTCTGATCGCGGCTCCGCGCATCGGCACCTGCGGCTGCGGCCATTCCGGCATCTTCTGCCAGCATCTTTCACACCTCCTGTGCTGCGTCGAGCAGCCGTCGAGATTCATTTCCCCGGCGGAAGCCGTTCACGGCGCGACAGGCTTCCTGCAGGAAGGAGACGTCATGGTCTTCGCGTCCCGCGGCGGCAAGACGAAGGAACTGATGCCGATCCTCGACATCTGCCATAAGAAGGGCATCCACGTCATCACCGTAACGGAGAACCTGGAATCCCCGCTGGCCAAGGGCGCGGAAGTGGTCCTCAAACAGCACGTCAACCGCGAGACCGATAAATACAATACGCAGGGTACGACAAGCTCCACGGCGCTCGGCATGATCTTCCATGCGCTGCAGGCGGCGATCATCGAAGAGACCAACTGGCAGGTCGAGGAATTCGCGGTCGTGCATCCGGGCGGCGCCGTCGGGGAACGCCTGAACGGGCGCGAGATCATTCACTGAGCTACACAGTCTTACGGAAGAGAATTCAGAAACCATAAAGTCCGTGTACTCCGGTACACGGATTTTTCGTAAAACACCTTCCCTGCGCCGCGGATAGAAGAAAGCGGTATGCGGACCCGTGTCCGGCGCTGCGGAAAACGGAAAGAACAGGAAAAACATGCAGACATTCACCAAATCATCGAAACTCGAACACGTACTTTACGATATCCGCGGTCCGATCGTCGACGAGGCGGCCCGTATGGAGGCGGCCGGGGAGACGATCACGAAACTCAACATCGGCAATCCGGCGACCTTCGGTTTCCGGGCGCCCCTCGAGGTGATCGTGGATATGGCGGCCAATCTCCGGGATTCGGAGGGATACTCCGACTCGAAAGGGATCTGGGCGGCCCGTAAGGCCATCATGCAGTATTCGCAGATCAAGGGCCTGCCGAACGTCGGTATGAACGATATCTATACCGGCAACGGCGTGTCGGAACTGATCCAGCTGTCCATGAACGCGCTGCTCGATACCGGGGACGAGATCCTTATCCCGTCGCCCGATTATCCGCTCTGGACGGCCTGCGCGACGCTGGCCGGCGGCACGGTCGTGCATTACCTCTGCGACGAGGCGGCGGACTGGTATCCGGATCTTGACGATATCGAGTCGAAGGTCACGGACCGCACGAAGGCGATCGTCATCATCAACCCGAACAATCCGACCGGCGCGGTCTATCCGAAGGATCTGCTCCTTCGGATCGCCGATATCGCGCGGCGGCACGGCCTCATCGTTTTCTCCGACGAGATCTACGACCGTCTCGTCCTCGACGGGCTTACGCATACCTCGATCGCGTCGCTTGCGCCGGATCTTTTCTGCGTGACCTTTTCGGGGCTTTCCAAGTCGCACATGGTCGCGGGCTTCCGGATCGGGTGGATGGTCCTTTCCGGAAATAAGGACATTGCCCGCGATTATATCGAAGGCATCAAGATGCTGTCCAACATGCGTCTGTGCTCCAACGTGCCGGCGCAGTCCATCGTACAGACGGCGCTCTGGGGCTATCAGAGCGTCAATGAATACACAAGGCCGGACGGAAGGCTGACGGCGCAGCGCGACTTCATTTTTGAGGCGCTGAACGGGATTCCGGGCATTTCCGCCGTGAAGCCGAAGGCCGCGTTCTACATCTTCCCGAAGATCGACACGGAACGCTTCGGCATCAAAGACGACACGCGGTTCGTCCTGGATTTCCTCAGGGAAAAGAAGGTCATGCTGGTCCAAGGCACGGGCTTCCACTGGAACGCGCCGGACCATTTCCGGATCGTATACCTTCCGGCCATGCCTGAACTCAAAGACGCGACGGAGAAACTGAGGGACTTTCTTACGGTCTATCATCAGTAAAACGCGGCCGCACCGCACGAAAAGCTGCCCGCATATCACAAGCGCCGGCTCATCCATACGGCAGGCTGCAGGAATAAACGAAGCATATAGGAGAAGATGGAAATGAAAAGAAAAAGCATTACGAGAGGCACCCTGGTTTTCACATTGATCCTCGCGCTTATCCTGGGCCTTGCGGCCTGCGGCGGAGATACCGGATCGAAGCCGGAAGAGGCGGCTGCGGATAGTACGGCAGAGAGTACGGAAAACAGCGCATCCGACAGTTCTCCGGAAACGGAGGCGGCGGAGGGTTCCGATACGGCACCTGCGTCTTCGGAAGAACCCGCGGAAGATACGTCGTCCGAACCGGTGCATGTCATGTACGGCGTCGTCGGACAGGGCAGCCTTGACGAGATAGTCCTTCAGCGCGCACATGATAAGCTGTTCGAGGAGGGCGTCGAGCTCGAAGTGACTGAATTCGGAGAGCTGGGTGCGGCGATGTCCATGAGCGATATGTGGTCATTTTACAGCCAGGCCGCGATTGACGAATATGATGACCAGCGAAGAGCGTTATATACGGAACACTACAGTGCGGTAGGATACACCACCTGCACGCCGATCCGGCTTTTTTCCGCGAAGTACAGCAGCCTGGAGGAGATTCCGGACGGCGCCAGGATTGCCGTGAACCAGATGTTGTCACTCGGCGGGATCTCTTCGAAACGCGTCGCGCTCCTTCTCGAGGGAGCCGGGCTTATTACGCTCAAAGACGCTTCCGAGATGCCGGACTACACGTCGTATTATCCGGAACATTATATTAAGGAGAACCTTTCGAATATCGAGCTCGAGATCTATGATCCCGAATACATGACGGAAGAGAGAGAAGAGATTTACGACGCGTTTATCACTTTCGGAGATTACGACGCGAATCTCCTTTGCGAAGATCCGACCATTTCCGATCCGTATTACTGGAACAGGATCATGGTCAACGCGGAAGCGGTTAAGGATCCCGTTATGCTCGATGCTTTTGAAAAAGTAGTTGAGGCCTACCAGTCCCAGGAGACCCTGGATACTGCGGAAGCGGAAGGCAGGAAATTCTATCCCGTCGGGTGGGACGTCGATCTGATCGCGCAGTATCGTTAAACTGCAGGTAAGGGTATGGATATCAGAACGTATTCCGGACAGGAAATGGAGGAACGCTTCGGGACGCTTATGGAAGCGCATGAGGACGTGCACCAGCTCCTGCTCGGCGATATCATCTATATACGGAAACTGAAGGCAAAAGGGATGGAGATCCCGGAGCATACGTTCGGCGCGGTGATGGAAGAGGAGAGACCGCTCTGGTTCTTCTGCGCCATGCTGCCGTATGCGACGGTCGTAACGCCCGCGCTGAGCGCGGAATGGTCCGCACCGGCGCCTGCGGCCGGACTTGCGGCGGCAGGATCCGCTTCCGACCTTCCGGCGGTCGACGAGGCATTCAGACCGAAGGAGTGCGCCGCCGCGCTTGCCGCCTTCCTCAAAGAACACGCGGTCCGTATCGCCGGCGTGCAGAGTACCCCGGCCTTCGCGGAAGCCTTCCGCATATCTTACGGCGGGGAGTACCGGCTGGAGCTTGCCATGGATATCATGACCGCGCAAGCGATCGTTCCGCAGCCGCGCAGAGGAATACTCGTACACGGGACGATCGGCGACCTCGACGAAGTGACCGCGCTGAGCCTTGCCTTTGTCAGGGAGTGCCTCCATGAGGAGCATGATCCGGAGGAGATGCGTAAAAGCACGGAGATCCGGCTCACCGTGCCGGATTCGATCTTCTGGCTTTATAAACGGAACGGGGAGACCATCGGCTGCGCGGCTTCCACAAGGAAACTCGGCCACGGCCGGGGCGTGAGTTATGTTTACATAAAACCGGAATACCGGAGGCAGGGCCTTTGCAAGGAAATGATGGCCGCGCTGGGCGAAGAGTGCTTTGAAGAGGGCTGCCGGTATCTTACGCTCTATGTCGACCAGGCAAATCCGTTCTCCAACGCCGCCTACACGGCGGTCGGATATCGCTATGTGGTCGCCATGGAGTCCTGGATGCTGAAAGACGAAAGCATTACAGCATAAAAGATCCGGCACGATAAGCGTGCCGGACCGTATCCGTTATCAGTGAACTCATTTCTGCCGGAGACCGTCTCCGGCTTTTTTGTA
>JAFOIS010000112.1 GCA_017420605.1 Lachnospiraceae bacterium
GAGTACGCTGCTTGAACGATGGTATTCTACAACGTAACCTTCTGCCCGTCAAGCGTTTTTCGCGATTCTTTGCAGAATTTCCGTCATTTCCGCCGTATGCCGGACGATTCTTCACACAGGCTGCCTTTATCCGGTCCGGCAGGCCGCCTCTTCGGAGATTGCGCGCCCTTCTTCTTTTCGCTATAATGGTTTCCGGAAGATCCGTCGTCCGGCAGAAAGGCCGGATCCATACTTCTCACCGGAGGATCCATGAAAAATATCAAACGGATCGCCGCGCTTGCCGGCGTCGTCATTCTGCTTTCTTTATATGTCCTGACCATGGTCTTTGCCGTCCGGAAGGACGAAGCGGCCCGCGGTCTTTTCTTCGCGTCGCTCTACGCGACGGTTTTCGTACCGGTCTTTCTCTTCCTCATCGGCTACGTCGCGAAGCTCCTCCGCAGCCGGCAGGACACAAAGAGCCCGGTCGTCGATACGGTCGTCTTCGACCTCGGCAAGGTCCTGATCGCGTTCCCGTGGGAGGACTGCGTAAAGAGCCTGCATCTTTCCGAACCGGAGGAACGGTTCCTCCGCGAGCACGTCTACGAGAGCGTCTACTGGCATAACCTCGATCTCGGGGAAATGACGCTTGAGGAAGCTATCCGGGCCGTCACGGATACGGCGCCGCAGTATGCGGACGCGATCCGCGGGTATCTCTCTTCGATCTACGGAACGCTCCGTCCGTTTCCGTATACGGAGCCGTGGCTTGCGTCCCTGAAGGAAGCCGGCTATAAGCTCTACGCGCTCTCCAACTGGCCCGTCGGTGCGATCGAACAGATGCGCGAGACGGGGAACGCGGGGTTTGAAGCCTATATGGACGGCGTCCTGCTCTCCTGCGACGAAAAGATCGCGAAGCCCGATCCGGCTTTCTTCCGCCTTCTCTTTTCACGTTACGGTCTTGATCCTTCGCGCTGCGTCTTTATCGACGACCGGCAGGAGAACATCGACGCCGCCCGCAGTCTCGGCATGCCGGGTTTCCTCTTTACGGGCTATGAAGATGCCCGGAAGAAACTTGCTTCCCTCGGCATCCGTCCGTAAGATCTGCCCGGCAGAAACCTGCGCATATAAAACCGGCGGCTTTCGGCCGCCGGTCGTTTTTTGCTGTGTTTTCCGTGCGATCTTCCTTTGCCGTTTTCTCAGCGGTAAATAATGTCGTCGCGGCCCGGGCCGTTGGAGATCATCGTGATCGGATAGCCGATCTTCTTCTCAATGAATTCCACGTAATTCCGGCAGTTCTCCGGAAGATCCTCATATTTCCGGATCCCGCGGATCTCGCATTTCCACCCCGGCAGATACGAATAGACGGGCTTCGCCTTCGCGAGCCGTACAGTCGTCGGGAATTCCGTCGTCTTTACGCCGTCGATCTCATAAGCGACGCAGACCGGGATCTCGTCGAGATACCCAAGCACGTCCAGCACCGTCAGCGCGACGTCCGTCGCGCCCTGAAGGCGGCAGCCGTACCGCGATGCGACCGCGTCGTACCAGCCCATGCGGCGGGGCCTTCCCGTCGTAGCGCCGTACTCGCCGCCGTCGCCGCCGCGGCGCCTCAGTTCGTCGGCCTCGTCGCCGAAGATCTCCGACACGAATTCGCCCGCGCCGACCGCGCTGGAGTACGCTTTCGTCACGGCCACGACTTTTTTGATCTCGTACGGCGGGATCCCGGCGCCGATCGCGCCGTAGGCCGCCAGCGTCGAAGAAGAAGTCACCATCGGATAGATCCCGTGGTCCGGGTCCTTCATCGTCCCGAGCTGCCCTTCGAGCAGGATGTTCTTTCCTTCCCGGATCGCACGGTCGAGAAACGCGGAGGTGTCGCACACGTAAGGCTCGAGCATTTTCTGATAGGTCCGCAGTTCTTCCATGATATCGTCCGGACGAAGCGGCTCCTTATGATAAAGGTTCGTAAGCACGACGTTCTTGAGCGTGCAGATATTCTCGACCTTGGCGCGGAGCGCGTCCATATCCGAAAGTTCGGAGACCTGGATCCCGATCTTCGCGTATTTGTCGGAATAGAAAGGCGCGATGCCGGAGCGCGTCGAACCGAAAGACCTGCCGGCGAGCCGTTCCTCTTCGCAGGTGTCGAGAAGGATGTGATAGGACATCACCATCTGCGCCCGGTCCGAGATCAGGACGCGCGGCTTCGGCACCCCTTTTTCAATGATGCTCTGCATCTCGCGGAAGAATACCGGCACATTGAGAGCCACGCCGTTTCCGATGATACTGGTCGTATGGCTGTAAAAGATGCCGGACGGCATGGTGTGCAGGGCGAATTTCCCGTAATGATTCACGATCGTATGTCCCGCGTTCGCGCCGCCCTGATACCGGATGATGATATCCGAATTCTCGGCGAGCATATCGGTGATCTTGCCCTTGCCTTCATCTCCCCAGTTTGCGCCTACTACTGCTGTTACCATGTGCCTCCTCCATTTGACGGACACCTTTTTATCCTCTATCGGACAGATCCGTGTCCCGGCACCGGCATCCTCTGATGCCAAATTTTCAGTTTCCGTATCAGACCTTGATCTCCGCGCCCCCGAGTATGCTTTCCGCGTTTGCATCCAGCATCGGGCGGACGGTTCCGTCAAGATACTCTTCCGTCTGTTCCTTCGCCCGGCCGACGTAATCCTTCGGCACGAGCATTTCCATCAGTTCCTCTTCCGTACGGCCGAATGCCGGATCCGCGGCAAGGCGTGCCAGAAGGTCGTTCGGCTTTCCTTCCTCCTTCACCGTCCGTCCGGCCGCCATGGAAGCGACGCGGATCTTTTCATGCAGCTCCTGCCGGTCTCCGCCCGCCTTGACGGCGTCCATCATGATGTTTTCCGTAGCCATGAACGGCAGCTCTTCGCGAAGATGTTTTTCGATCACCTTCGGGTACACGACGAGGCCCGCGGTCACGTTGCAGACCAGGTCCAGCACGCCGTCTGTCGCAAGAAACGCCTCCGGAACGGCGATCCGCTTGTTCGCGGAATCGTCCAGGGTCCTCTCGAACCACTGGACCGAAGACGTGACGGCCGGATTGATCGCGGCTGTGATCACATAGCGCGACAGCGAGGCGATCCGTTCGGAGCGCATGGGATTGCGTTTGTAAGCCATGGCGGAAGAACCGATCTGATTCTTTTCGAAGGGTTCCTCGACTTCCTTCATGTGCTGGAGAAGCCGGATATCGTTGGAGAACTTTGTGGCGCTCTCCGCGATGCCCGCAAGGACGTTCAGGATCCGCGTATCGTATTTTCTTGAGTAGGTCTGTCCGGAGACGGCAACGCAGCCCGGAAAGCCCATCTTCTCCGCGATGATGCGGTCGAGCGCGCGGCACTTCTCATGATCTCCGCCGAAAAGCTCGAGGAAGCTTGCCTGCGTCCCGGTCGTTCCCTTGGATCCGAGAAGGAGAAGGCTCCCCCGCACATAATCGAGATCCGCAAGATCCATCATGAACTCGTTGATCCAGAGCGTCGCCCTTTTCCCGACGGTCGTCGGCTGGGCCGGCTGGTAATGCGTATAGGCCAGCGTCGGCAGATCCTTATAGCGCTCCGCGAAATCCGCAAGATTCGCGATGGCGGAAATAAGCTTCTTCCGGATAAGGTCCAGCGCGTCCCGCATGACGATCATGTCGGTATTGTCGCCGACATAGCAGCTCGTCGCGCCGAGGTGGATGATCCCCTTTGCCTTCGGGCACTGCTGTCCGTACGCGTACACATGCGACATTACGTCGTGGCGGACGAGCTTCTCGCGTTCCTCCGCGACTTCGTAGTTGATATCGTCCGCATGGGCGCGCATTTCTTCGATCTGCCCGTCCGTGATCGGAAGCCCGAGAGACTGCTCTGTTTCAGCCAGCGCGATCCACAGTTTTCTCCAGGTACGGAACTTCCGGTCCGGAGAAAAGATCTCCTGCATTTCCCTGCTTGCATATCGTTTCGAAAGGGGACTTTCGTATCGGTCGTACATCCTATCTCTCCTTCATTTCGCACGCCGCGTAACGGCGGAACTGCGCACCGAGCACTATTTTACTGTGCCGGACCGGTTTCGTCAAACGGTAAATACCGGGATCCCGGAAGACGCCCGGTAATCCTCCATCAGCGCCCGCACCACGTTTTCCGGACTATCCTTCGGGATCTCCGGCTCGTAGGATACCGCGGCGGATACCGCGTCGTCGATCTCGGCCAGAAGTTCCGCGTCCACATGGATCGTCCGGACGATCTCCTCATATTTCGACCGGGGCTTCGCCATTGCGGCCGCCATCAGGTAGTTGCGGAGCGCGGGGCGCGTATGGAAGCGGATATAGGATTTCTTGAAGCACGCGAGCGCCTCCTCGAACAGCAGGAGCTGCATGTACACGGCCCCCATGTTGTAGTAAAGGGAAGACATGAAACGCGTGTCCGTCTTCTCTCTGCCCTCCGCGATCACCTCCGCGCTGCGGTAGGCGTTGAGCGCGGCCGTGTATTTCCCGTAGCCGGCCAGCGCGTCTCCGCGCTTTTTCGTGCGTTCGAGCACCGGCAGCTCCCGGAAGCGCCGGAAAGTCTCCTTATACTCGCGGATCTCCTGCGGCGTAAGGTACGACGCCGTCTTCAGGATCGGCATGACATACGACAGCCCGTTCCCGCCTTCGGCAAGATCCGCGCGCAGCGTCTGCCAGAGCTTCTCCTGTCCGAGTTCCGAGCGGAACCATTCCGCCAGTTCCCCGCCGAGCAGGTCCTCGCTGGCAAGGGCCGGATACTCCGTAAGCACGTAGGAGACCTCTTCGATCGACCAGACGTCGACGCCGATGCTCTCTATCCGGAACGGGACCCTGGCGCGCGGCGTCGTGCAGAGCGTCGGGACAGGTCCGTCCTTCTCCTCTTCCATCGGCATTCCTTCCCGGCTGCCGATAAGGTCGACCTCCGCGGTCCAGGTCTTTCCCGATGAGGGGAACAGTTCTCCGAAGCCGAGGTCGGTCACACGGATCTCCGCAAACTCGGCGTCCCTGCAGACGACATCGATGCGGACGCGTCCCGCCCCCTCCGGCCGCTGCGGCATGCCGTCGAGCGGAAGCGTCTGCGTCTCGCGCCTGTCACCGTCCATCGACGTTACCCGAAGTTCCAGCCGGTCGGCGGGAAGACGCCGGATCTCCAGGCCGGCCTTTTCCTCATACCAGCAGCGGCCTGCGGTCACCAGCGGATAATAGATCCTTCTCTCGCCGGACATCAGGAACATGCCGACGTTGCAGCGGACGACGTTCTGGCCCAGGAAAAGAACGCCCTTCAGTTTCTCTTTCTCCGTCCGGTCGAGGGAGGCGAAGCATGCGCCGCGGACAAAGAGGTTCGATCCCGCGAAAACACGCCGCCCGCCGTCGCACAAAACCTCCGTGGTCTCCGGATAGTCCTCGGCGGTATAGGGATCCCCGGTCAGATACACGACGCCGGTCTCCCCGCCGGCAAGGATATCTCTTGCCGCTCTCGCAAGCGACCGGTCCTTCTCCCCTTCCGCAAGCACCTGCGTGCGGCGGCGGGTCGAGACCGTGACCGGCGTGACGTTCTGTTTCGCGTTCAGACGGATAAACTGCGCGAACATTCCCCGGAGCGTGACGAGCACGGTGTCCTTCCGCCAGGCTTCGGTATTGGAGTACATGCAGTAATAATAGAAGCTTTCCTCGTTGTCGATGATAAAGCACCGGGTGCTCTTCGGGAAAAGCGCGCCGAACGCGGCCTTCGCATTGGCGGTAAACGCTTCCGACAGCGTCTCGGTCGTGACCGCGATCGCTTCTACGTTTTCGAGTATGCCGCGGATACCGAGATATCCGAGACTCTCTTCAAGAAAGGCCCGGAAGAGTCCCGCGGACGAAAGCATCCTGCCGCCTGCCGGCACGTTCTCCTCGGCATGGAAAAGCGCGTAGAGATTCCTGATCGGAACGCCGCCCCGGTCCGCGTAGTAGGCGGCTTCGCGGCCGATCTTCGCCGCGCCGTCGCCGGGCATTACCGTCATCGCGGTCGGGTAATCGAAAAGCTCCATGCCGGCGCTCGTGGAAATGCTGACCGCGTCCCGCATTTTCCGGTCATAGACCGCTATGCGCGAAACGCTCTCGCCGATCTCCAGTCCGATGATAAGATTTCTGATCTCGTTCATGGTTCTGTACCCTTCAGGCCTTCTGCCCGTCCGTCTCCTCCGCGATCAGCGGAAAGAGGTCCTTTGCGGCTTTTTTCGCCTGCGCGTATTTCTTCCAGTTTTCCCGGAACCCTTCGGTATTTCCCTGTCTGACGGAAAGGATCATGCGGTTGATGCGCAGATACTCGCTCCGCCCGCCCACGTCCGGCGTCGGCATGATCTTCGCGGTCTCCTCCGTGCGGCTCACCGTTCCGCCCTTTGTGATCTCGAAGGCGTAGCGGACGACTTCGCCGGCGAACATGGTCAGCGCCCTGACGTACCAGGACCCCGGCATTCTGGAAGGAATGGCCTCGCCTGGAAGCTCCGAATCCGGTGCGCCGCGCCAGGAGAGCGTCACTTTTTCCGCGCCCGGCGCGCGGCAAGCAAGGATCATCTTGTCGTCAAGCTGATACGGAGCAAGAAGTTCACGCGGCAGAGCGCTCATAAACGGATAGAGCCATCCGCTGCGCATGCACGTCTCGAAAAGGGCGCTCCGGCGGGCGGCCTCCCGCTCTCCGGCGGCAGGCTTTTCCGCGTAATACCGGAGGAGGGCGATCGTCATCAGGTCGTCGGCCCTGCCCTCGTCATAGACGGAGCCCATATAAGAGACGAGTTCCTCGTCGGGGAGCGCGCCGCCGCGGACGGTCTCCGCGGAGACGAGCGCGATATATGCGCCGATCAGTTCCCTGTCTCCGCCCGCTTTCGCGTAATCGCGGAAGATCCGCGGATCCTTCGGCGTCGATCCCACGAAAACGGCCAGCGTCAGGATCCGCTCGTCGATCTTCTGTGTGTCGATCGCCTGCACGGCAGCTTCCTGGCGTACCCGGACCATGTCGTCCATGGCGCCCGCGAAATGACTGACAAGGTAGCGCAGGATCTCCTGATTCGCGGCGCCCCTGCGGAGTGCCTCCATCGCCATGAGAAGGAGCTCGTCGTCCGGCAGATAATCCCGGAGCGCAATGATCCGGCCGGTCAGGAACGCCAGCTGTTTCGGATCGATGTCTTCATAACCGTGGCTGCAGCACAGCGAGAAAGCTTCCCGCATCCGGTCTTTCATCAGGAAGATATCGGTAAGAAGCGCATGGTTTGCCCCGGCGGCCGCCGTAAGGTCGAGCCGCGCCAGATAGAGGTCGAGATCCTGGTCCTCCGGATTGGCCGCGAAATATTCCAGAAGGGCCGCGTTGATCCTGCGCCGCGTTTCCTCCGAGACAGACGCGTCGGAAGAAGCCTCGATGAATTCCGCGATATGGCTGCTCCGGACCGTGAAGCGGTCCTTATCCAGCGTATGGAGCAGGTAGCCGGTCTCGGAAACGCCGAAGTCGTGCAGCTGCGCAAGATAAGCCGATTCGTCGAAAAGATGCCGTATCGCCATGACGACCCCGCTCCGGAAACGCCTGCCGCGTTCATCCTGGATATATACGGCCGCATCCCCGGTATAAAGGTCCGCGTAGGCGATCCCGCCCGAGAGCGGACAGACAGCTTCTTTATCGAGATACGGATGCACGACGACCACCTCCCGCGCGCGCGGATCGTCGCAGACGATGCTGCAGCGGAACAGGATCCGCGCCATCGCGTCGGCCGCTTCCCGGTCCGGAAGGTCCGTAAGGTGCGTCTGGATGAGATACGCGGTGTCGGTGTTCACGTTTCCGGACTGCAGTACCTCCATGACGAAGTTCCGGATGATCTCGCGGTAAGAGGCGTAGGTCTCCGGATCCACGGCGCGGTTCCTCGTGATATTCGCGTACAGCATCGCCCGCCGCGGCGCGCCGAGCGCGCTGTTCATCGTGAAGTAGCGCCGCACCTTCAGCGGCAGCACCTCGCGCCGTCCCTCGGGGATCGTCTCCATATAGTATTCGTAGAGCCGCGTGATCCTGAGATCCCGCTGGATCGCTTTTTCATACCACGGGAAATAATGGGCTTTCCGCGGATTTCCCTTCAGGATCAGACGGAGGATCGCTTCGAGGATCTCGTCGAGCGGGAATCTTTTGTACGCCCTTTCCAGAAGGATATAGACGGACGTGGAGAAGCTCTTTTCATTGGCGGCCAGCAGCGCCGTCCTGAGCGCCAGATCCTCGGTCATGACGCCCTGCCGTTCGGCGAAATGCAGGATCGCCCGCGTAAAGGGCGTCAGCCCCGTAAGATATGCCGGGTCTCCCGCGAAAAGGTTCGCCGCCTTGAGGAACAGCAGCGGATGGGAAACGCCCTGCCGGTACTGGGCGGCGATGAGCGACAGCATCTTGCCGGGTCGCTTCGCAAGCTCCGCGTCCAGTTTGCCGAGAAGCAGAAGGATCACCGGGCTCGTCTCGTCCTCGTCGCGGAGTCTCCGGATCCTCGTAAGCAGTTTATCCTGATCTTCGGCGATCACGCCTGCGGCGGCGGAAAGATAATACCACATCGCCTCGCATTCGGCGCTTTCTTCGGAAAGGCGTTCTTCCGGCACAGTCCGGAGGATCTTTGCGGCGGCGTCGCGCGCGCCGGCCAAAAGATAGGCATAGGCCGCATAGAGATGATATTCCGTACGGTCGCCCCCGTACCGCTGGAGAGCGGAGATCGCGGGGACCGCGCGTCTGATGAAGGTGCCGGTGTCGATCCGGGACTGCCGCACGTCGAGGACGCTCCGCCAGGCGGAGACGACCGCTTTCCGCCATGCCAGCATCTCACCGGCCCTCTCGGCCGTATGCCGGGACGCCGTGATATCCAGCGTCAGGGTGTCCGTGTCCGATTCGCAGAGGATGCGGCCGTGCACCATGCCGTCCCCGATCGCGTCATAATCGATGATATAGCGGATGACGAGCGTATTGCCGACGAAATCGTCTTCCACGAAATGCCGCTGCGGCAGGGAAATGAAACCGCCGGCCGCGGAAACGTTCAGATTGACGTTGCCCCAGGTATTCTTCGTGACCGTCAGCGTTCCCTGCGAGCTGTCCGTCAGATGCAGGAAACTGTCATGGTCCTTGTCGGCGGTGAAACGCACGGCCTCCTTGAGGCCGAGGTCGACAAGGAACTCCTCGAGCCGCTGATAGGTCACGGGATTCTGTGTCAGCGCCTTCCAGGCGGCATAGGACGCGCCGTCGGACAGGGCCGAACGTCCGAAATGCGGATCCTTGAGGAAACGCAGCGCCTCGGCTCTCTCGTTTTTCGCAAGATACAGAAGTTTTTCCGGAGAATCGATCTTCTCCCGGCCGCTCTGCGGCATGTCGGGAACGACCGTGACCTGCACGGGGATATGCACCTCTCCGGTATTGATGAGGAGAACGATCTCCCCCTTTACCGTGCTGCCTTCCCTTAAGCCTTCCGCGTCGACGCCGTACGCGATACTGATCTCCCGGCCCGAGAAACGTTCCCGGTCCAGTACGATCCTCGCGTTGGTCACCGTGGCCATACCGCGGATGCGGTGGCCGTCGCCGCTTCTTATTTCCAGCTTGCCCCGGATGTCCTTCCCGGGCACCGTCTCCTCGCGGATCGATGCGGGGCTGACTTCCGGCAACGCTCTTTCCTTTTCCAGGCGGTCCTCCCGGATCCGCTCCAGACCTTCCAGCATATGGCACCTCCGGCGCGTCACATTGCATGTATGCCGAATGACATAAAAATCCTAGAATAGTATACTACATCTTGTTGCCATATCCAAGTGCAAACGCAAAATGTATGCCCAGCGCAGCGCAAAAGGCACAAAAAAAAGCCGTCCCGAAGGACAGCTTCCGAAGATCCCGTTTAAGGGGCCCTGCCGGGCGTAACCATGGCCTTGTGGGCGTTACAGCAGGGTCTTTTCGATGACGTATCTTGGTCTCCGTTTTGTTTCCATATACGTCTTGCCGGCGTATTCTCCCACGATGCCGACCGCGGTGAGCAGGATCCCGCCCACGAGGTAGATCGAAGAGATCATAACGCCGTAGGGCGCCTCTACGGTGCCTTTTCCGTACCGTATCCAGGAGATCACAAGGAAGAGGAAACAGATGAACGATATGAGCATGCCGATCCGCACGATCCAGTCGATCGGGCGCACCGAAAACGAGGTGATCCCGTCGACGGCGAAGGATATCATTTTCTTCAGCGGGTATTTGCTCTCGCCGGCAAACCGTTCCGCCCTCTCATAGTACACGATATCCGTTTTATAGCCGAGCTGCGGGACGATGCCGCGGAGGAAGAGATTGACTTCCTTAAACTGTGACAGCGCCTCGAGCGCCTTCTTTCCCATCAGCCGGTAATCCGCATGGTCGCTTACCGTCTGCACGCCGAGCCCGTGCATGAGGCGGTAGAACGCGTGCGCCGTAAACTTCTTGAAGAAGGTATCCGTATTGCGGGCGCTGCGCACACCGTATACGATCTCGCAGCCTTCCGCGTATTTTTCGAGCATCTCATCGACGGCGCCGATATCGTCCTGCAGATCGGCGTCCATGGAGATCGTCACGTCGCAGCGGCCCTTTGCCGTCATCAGCCCCGCGAGCAGCGCGTTCTGATGACCGCGGTTGCGGCTCAGGGATATGCCCGCGAAATGGGGATTCGTTTTATGACATGCTTCGATCAGTTTCCACGTCCGGTCCTTCGAGCCGTCGTCCACGAAGAGGATCCGGCTCTCCTCAGCGGCTTTTCCCGCGCTGATCAGCGTAAAAAGGTTTTTCCCGAGGCGCTTGGCCGTCTCGGGAAGCACAGCTTCCTCGTTATAGCAGGGAACGACAATATAGAGGACCGGTGCCTTATTCATAGGGAGACCTCACGAAAGATAACCGAGCTCCTTCATTTTTTCAAAAAGCCCTTCCGCGATCGCTCTGCGGTTGTTCACCGTCATGACGGGTCTTCCGAGCGACGTGAAACTGACGTAATGCTCGCCGAACGCGTCCGTGAGCGCTTTGTCGTAGGCTTCGATATCCGTATAGACGTAAGGACAGACGCCGTAAATAATGAATTCATCGGGATCGTCATAGGTGGCAAGGAGCAGTTTGTACTCTTCGACCAGTTCCTCCGGATCACGCGCCCAGCCGCCGTAATACCCCATGCACAGGATGGGAAGGAAGGCGGTATCCTGCCGTTCCGTATAGAACTCGGCCACGTCGTCCCGAAGCTGCAGGTCCGTAAGATCCTTCAGTTCCGCGTTTGCCTGATGTTCCGTAAGGATCTTATCGATCTCCGACGCGTCGACGCCGGCAAGCGCCATCTGCGAGAGCGTCCCGGACATCTCCCAGGTATTGTCCTCCACGGGAATATCCGC
>JAFOIS010000113.1 GCA_017420605.1 Lachnospiraceae bacterium
ACAACACGGAGAAAATCGCGGAACGCTGCAGCGTGGAGATCATTTTCCATGAGCGCAAGCTTCCGAAATTCGACGTGCCCGCGGGAAAAAGCGCCTTCGGTTACCTTACGGAGCTCTGCGAAGCGGGGCTTGCGCAGCGTTATCCGGAGGTGACGGAGGAACTGAAAAGCCGCCTTTCCTACGAGCTCGAGACCATCCGCGGGATGGGCTTCGTCGATTATTTCCTCATCGTCTGGGACTTCATCCGCTATGCCCGCGACCACGGCATTCCGGTCGGACCGGGCAGGGGCTCGGCGGCCGGCTCGCTCGTTTCCTATACGCTCGGGATCACGCAGCTGGAACCGCTGCGCTATAACCTTCTCTTCGAGCGCTTCCTCAACCCGGAGCGCGTCACCATGCCCGATATCGACATTGACTTCGAGCCGCAGCGGCGCGGAGAAGTGATCGATTACGTCGTCGAGAAATACGGACGCGACAAGGTCGTACAGATCGTGACCTTCGGTACCCTGAAGGCGAAAAACGTGATCCGCGACGTCGGCCGCGTGATCGACATGCCCTACGGCGACGTGGACGTGATCGCGAAAATGATCCCGAACGAACTCGGCATCACGATCGACAAGGCCCTCGGGATGAACCCGGACCTTGCGAAAAACTACCGGGAAAATGAGAAAGTCCGCTACCTCATCGATATGGCGAAGCGCCTCGAAGGGCTGCCGCGCCATACGTCGATGCATGCCGCGGGGGTACTGATCTGCGACAAGCCCGTCGAGGAATATGTGCCGCTCTACCGTACGCAGGACGGCATGATCACGACCCAGTACACGATGACGACGCTGGAAGAGCTCGGGCTTCTGAAAATGGATTTCCTGGGTCTTCGGAACCTCACCGTGCTCGAGGACGCGCTCGCGCTCGTCAACGGCAGGCCGGAACGGAAGGGGAATCCGCTCGACATCACCGCCATCGATTACAACGACCCGAAGGTCCTTACCATGATCGGCAAGGGCGATACGGCGGGCGTTTTCCAGCTGGAGAGCGCGGGCATGACGAGCTTCATGAAGGAGCTCCAGCCGGAACGCTTTGAGGATATCATCGCGGGCATCGCGCTCTACCGCCCGGGCCCGATGGATTTCATTCCCAAATACATCAAGGGAAAAACGAATAAAGAGTCCGTCACTTACGACTGCCCCGAACTGGAACCGATCCTGGAACCGACATACGGCTGTATCGTTTACCAGGAACAGGTCATGCAGATCGTCCAGGAACTCGGCGGCTACACGCTCGGCCGCGCGGATCTTGTGCGGCGCGCCATGTCGAAGAAAAAAGAATCCGTCATGGTGAAGGAGCGGCATAACTTCGTCTACGGCAATCCGGAGGAAGGCGTGCCGGGCTGCATCTCCCGCGGGATCCCCGAGGACGTCGCGAATAAGATCTACGACGAAATGATGGACTTCGCGAAATACGCGTTCAACAAGTCCCACGCCGCGGCGTACGCGGTGGTCGCCCTGCAGACCGCGTACCTGAAATACTATTATCCGGTCGAGTACATCGCGGCCCTCATTTCCAGCGTCGTCGACGTATCCGACAAATGCGCGGAGTATATTCTCTACTGCCATGACCGGAACATAAAGATCCTGCCGCCGTCGGTCAACGACG
This sequence comes from Lachnospiraceae bacterium, assembly GCA_017420605.1. Taxonomy (GTDB): domain Bacteria; phylum Bacillota; class Clostridia; order Lachnospirales; family Lachnospiraceae; genus Chordicoccus. Next base: position 1,654 of record JAFOIS010000113.1, read on the forward strand.
GGGAAGGGCGCTTTACGGTCGAGAACGGCGCGATCCGCTACGGGCTTTACGCCATCAAGAACGTCGGCCGCACCGCGGCGGACGCCATCGCTGCGGAACGGCGCGCGGGCGGACCGTATCTTTCGCTCTATGATTTCCTGAAGCGCAGCGGCCCCGAGATCAACAAGCGGGCGGTCGAGAACCTCATCAAGGCAGGCGCGCTCGACGGTCTTGCGGGAAACCGGCATCAGAAGCTGATCGCCTTCCCGGTGATGATGGACCGGGCCGCGAAGGAACGGAAGGAATCCTTAAGCGGCCAGATGAGTTTCTTTGATTTTGCACCGGAAGAAGAAAAGGCGCGCTTTGAAATGCAGCTGCCGGACGTCGAAGAGCTTAGCGGCAAGGATCTGCTCACCTTTGAGAAGGAAGTCCTCGGCATCTATCTGTCCGGCCATCCGCTCGAAGAGGATGAAAAGCTCTGGCGGAAGAAGATCACGCATACGGCGGCGGAGTTCGCGCCGCCCGAAGAAGGAGCGTCATCGAACCTCATTCACGGCGAACGGTGTATCGTCGGCGGGATCGTATCCGCGAAAACGATCAAATATACGAAGACCTCGCAGGTCATGGCCTTTATTACGCTCGAAGACCTGACGGGAAGCGTGGAGGTCCTCATTTTCCCGAAGACCTACGAAAAATGCTCCGCGATGATCGTCGAAGACGAAAAGCTGTTCGTCGAAGGCCGCATTTCCGTGGAAGAGGAAAAGGCGAGCAAGGTGATCGCGGACAATCTCATCCGCTTCTCCGACGTGCCGCGGTCGATCTGGATCGCGTTCCCGGACATCGAAGCGTTCCGCAGGGCGCGGGGAGAACTCCTTTCCTTCGCGGAAAAGAACGAAGGGCAGGACCGGCTCCTCATTTATCTCCGGAAGGAGAAGCAGGCAAAACAGCTGTCGCTGGGCGGCGGCATCTGCGCGGATGCGGATACGCTGGCGCAGCTGCGGGAGATGTTCGGGAAAGCGAACGTGACGCTCGGGGTATAGGACAGGACCGGCAATGATCGGAAAAGAGAATCCAAAACTGAAAAGAGTGCGCAGCCTCCTCCGCAGCACCGAAGAGCGGCGGGAGAGCGGGCAGTTTGTCATCGAAGGGAAAAAACTCTTTACGGAGACCCCGCGGGAACTCATTTCCGAAGTCTATCTGGCCGCGCGGTTCGAGAAGGAAGAGGCGGCGTTCCTTGCGGAAATGAGGCTGTATCCCGCGGAAAAGTATCCCGGGGAACGCGAAAAGAGCAGCGTACAGAAAGACGGCGGCCTTTTCTACGAAGTCGTCGAAGACGGGCGGTTCGATACGCTCTGCGATACCAGGACGCCGCAGGGGATCCTCGCCGTCGTCCGGATGCCGGCGTTCTCCCTTGATGAGATCCTCTCAAAGGAGAACCCGCTCCTTGTGCTGCTCGAAGAAGTGCAGGATCCGGGCAACGTGGGCACGATCCTCCGGACGGCCGAGGCGGCCGGCGCCGACGCGGTCTTCCTTACGGCGGGCTGCGCGGATCTCTACGCGCCGAAATGCGTCCGCGGCACGATGGGGTCTCTTTACCGGATGCCGCATTTTGCAGCGGGAGAGACTGCGGTGTGGCAGGCCGCATTTTCAGAAAAAGGCATCGGGATCTACGCGGCGCACCTTGCGGGGAGCGTCCGCTACGATACGCCGGACTACCGGAAGGGAACGGTATTCCTGATCGGAAACGAAGGCCGCGGCCTCAGCGATGCGGCCGCGCAGGCGGCGGATACGCGCGTCCGGATCCCGATGGCGGGATCCCTCAATTCCCTCAACGCCGCCATGTCCTGCGGGATCCTCCTCTATGAGGCCGCAAGGCAGAGAGGGTTTAAGGTATAATCACGGGCACGGCCCGCCAAGATAAAGATCATGTTATCCGGAAAGATGGAGGTACATCATGGAAACGGGACTCAATATCAAAGGAAAAAGCTTTCTGACACTGAAAGACCTGTCGCCGGAAGAGATCGGCCTTCTGCTGTTTCTCGCCGCACGCCTCAAGGATAAAAAGAAGAGGGGCATCGCCGGCACGACGCTTTCCAGAAAGAACATCGCGCTGATCTTCGAGAAACCGTCGACAAGGACCCGCTGCGCCTTTTCCGTGGCGGCCGTCGATGAAGGCGCGATCCCGCATTATCTCGGCATGAACGAGATCCAGCTCGGATCGAAGGAAAGCCTTGCGGATACCGCGAGGGTCCTCGGCCGCATGTTCGACGGCATCGCGTTCCGCGGCTATAAGCAGAGCACGGTCGAAACGCTGGCGGCGCTGAGCGGCGTACCGGTATGGAACGGCCTTACCGATACCTATCATCCGACCCAGATCCTCGCGGATTTCCTGACCATCCAGGAGAAATGCGGCGGCCTGACCGGCCGGAAGCTCGCCTTCCTCGGCGACGGCCGCAACAACATGGCCAATTCCCTGCTCATCGGCTGCGCGAAGATGGGCGTTGATTTTACGATCGTATCCCCGGAGTGCCTCCGTCCGGAAGAGAGCCTTATCGAAGACTGCCGCGCGTACGCGGCGGAATCCGGTGCGGCGATCGAATTCTCCGAGGACCTCGACGCGGTGTACGGCGCGGACGTCATCTACACGGACGTCTGGGCGTCGATGGGCGAAGAAGCGGCGGCCGCCGAGCGCGAAGCGCTGCTTTCCCCGTATCAGGTCAATGCGGAACTGATGCGCCGGACCGGAAAGGACGAGACCATTTTCCTGCACTGCCTGCCGGCGATCAAGGGCAAGGAAGTGACGGAAGAGGTCTTTGAAGGCCCGCATTCCTTCGTCTTCGACGAGGCCGAGAACCGCCTGCATACGATCAAGGCTGTCATGGTGGCAACGCTCGGGGAAGAACAGCTGATGCCCGAAGAGATCACCCGGCAGCGTCCGCATCTGGAGTTCCTTTGATCGACAGGCTCTTCCGGGAAGCGCCCGGGACCGCTCCTTTAGAGGAGGCGGAACACTTCTTCCGCAAAGAGTATCTTCCGGAAGCGACTTCGACCAACGATCTCTTGAAGGCGCGCGCCGCGGAGACGGCGGATGAAAACATCCTTCTCCGCACGGGCTTTCAGAGCGCAGGCCGCGGCCGCATGGGCCGGGTCTGGATCATGCCGCCCGGCGCGCAGTTGGCGATGTCGTTCCTTCTGCGCCCGCGCCTTGCGCCGGATCAGCTCCCGGCGCTGACGCTCGCTTTCGGTCTTGCCGCGGCGGAGGCGCTCTGGGCTCTTTCCGGGGCCGATATCCGGATCAAGTGGCCGAACGACCTCCTTGCCGGCGGCAGGAAGCTCGCCGGGATCCTCCTCGAATATGTGCCGTCGGAAAAGGATGGTGTGCCGGACGCGGTCGTGGCCGGCATCGGCGTCAACATAGAAAAGAGCGCGTATCCGGAAGAGATCAAAGACCGTGCCGTTTCGCTGGAGGAGTGCGCCGGGCGCGTGTTTGACCCGGCGGATCTGGCGGACCGGATCGCGTCGCGGTTCGCGCTGCGGTATCAGACCTTCCTTACGGAAGGCTTCGCGCCTATGAAGGACGCGTACAACGCCCTGCTTGCCGGCACCGGCGCATCGGTGGAGGTTTCGGAAGCGGACGGCTCCGTGCGGAAAGTGCGTGAAATAGGAGCGGATGAGCAGGGGCGCCTTCGTGTCCTTACGGAAGAGGGCAGAGAGGAAGCGCTCTTCGGCGGGGAAATCTCCCTTCACGGCATCTACGGGAAAGAGTAGAGCCGAAGGCTTTTAAGAAAGGATCACAGAAAGAAATGCTGCTTGGAATCGACGTAGGGAATACCAATATCACGGTCGGCATCTTCGACGGGGGCAAGCTCCTCGGCACCTTCCGTCTCACGACGAAACAGACCTGCACCTCGGATGAGTACGGCATGTACATCAAGACGTTGATGCGCGAGAGATTCGATTCTCCGATCGAGATCGACGGCTGCATCATCAGTTCGGTCGTGCCGAACCTCATGCATTCCCTGACTTCCGCGATCATCAAATATTTCGATATCCGGCCGATCATCGTGGGCCCGGGGCTCAAGACCGGGATCCGCATCAACATCGACAATCCGAAGGAAGTCGGCGCGGACAAGATCGTGGACGCCGTGGCGGCGCACGAGATCTACGGCGGCAACTGCATCGTGATCGATTTCGGGACCGCGACGACCTTTGACCTTCTGGCCGCGGACGGCACCTATCATTCCGGCGTCATCGCCCCGGGCATCCAGATCTCGGCGCGGGCGCTCTCGGAAAAAGCCGCGAAGCTCCCGGAGATCGAGCTGCGCATGCCGAAGACCATCATTTCCAAAAATACCGTCGAAGCCATGCAGGCCGGCGTCCTTTACGGCTACATCGGCGCCTGCCGCCATATCATCGGGAAGCTGAAGGAAGAATCCGGCATGAAGAACGTCCTGGTCATCGCGACGGGCGGCCTCGGAAAGATCATTGCCGACGAGCTCCCCGAGATCGACATCTACGACAACGCCCTGATCCTGAAGGGACTTGCCATTCTGTATGAGAAAAATCGCGGGAATTGACGGTCCTCTGATCCTCGGCCCGATGGCGGGCGTGACGGACCGGCCGATGCGCGTGCTTTCGCACGAAGCGGGAGCCGGTCTTGTTTCCATGGAAATGATCAGCGCGAACGCCCTGAAACACGGCAATAAAAAGACCGCGGAAATGATCCGCATCGATCCCCGTGAGCATCCGGTCTCGCTCCAGATCTTCGGGCCGGATCCGGAGACCATGGCCTATGCCGCGGAAATGATCGAGCCGTATCCCTTCGACGTTCTGGATATCAACATGGGCTGTCCCATGCCGAAGATCGTAAATAACGGGGAAGGGTGCGCGCTGATGAAGAATCCCGCCCTGGCAGGGCGGATCGTCGGAGCGGTAAGGCGTGTTACGAAAAAGCCGCTTACGGTCAAGATCCGGGCAGGCTGGTCAAAGGAGGCGGTCAATGCGCCGGAAGTCGCGAAAGCCGTCGAGGCGGCCGGCGCGGACGCCGTCGCCGTACACGGAAGGACGCGGGAACAGTATTACGCCGGAGATGCGGACTGGAGCGTCATCCGCGAAGTGGCGGAAGCGGTGCGCATTCCCGTGATCGGCAACGGCGACGTCTCTTCCGGGAGCGATGCCGTGCGGATGCTTAAGGAGACCGGCTGCGATTACGTCATGATCGCGCGCGCAGCGCGCGGGAACCCCTGGATCTTTACGGAGTGCGCGGACGCTCTCCGGGCCTGGCAGGCGGGGGAGGAGCTTCCGCCGGACGGCCTTTCCGGACGGCTTCCCGCAGCGGAACTTTGTGATATGATCCTCCGCCACGTGGAAATGGCGGCGGAAGACTTCGGCGAGAAGCTGGCGATGCTCCGCATGCGCAAGCACGTTTCCTGGTATCTCGCCGGACGGCGCGGCGCCGCGAAGTGGCGGGCCGCGGCGAACAGCATTTCCACGATGGAGGAGCTCCGGTCGCTCCTTCTGTCGTGGGCGGAAGGGTGAGAAAGGCATGGAAGCACAGACATTTTTCGATATCCTGGCACGGGCCGCGAAGCTCAAGACGACCCTGCGGCACTGCTGGTTCGAAGACAGACGGCAGGAGAGCGTGGCGGATCACAGCTGGCGGCTGGCGCTGATGGCATTGCTTCTGTCCGGCGAGGAGGCCTTCCGGGATGCGGATATGGACAAAGTCATCCGGATGTGCCTCATCCACGACCTCGGCGAGGCCTTCACCGGCGATATCCCCACCTTCCTCAAAACGGAATCGCAGACGGTAACGGAAGACGACTGCTACGCCGCATGGCTTACGACTTTTCCGGAGCCGCAGCGCACGGAGTGGAAAGCGCTCCTTGCGGAAATGAACGCCCTTAAGACGAAGGAGGCGCAGATCTATAAGGCGCTCGACAAGCTGGAGGCGCTGATCTCGCACAACGAAGCCGACATCTCTACCTGGCTTCCGCTGGAGTACGGTCTGCAGCTGACGTACGGGCAGGAAAACATGAAATGCTCGCCGTATTTCATGGAACTCCGGAAAGCCGTGGATGCCTGGTCATGCAGGAAAGCCGGGATGCAGGCGCCGGAAGGCGGCGGGAATGAGGCAGAAACGTAACAATTACGAAACGAAGGCGGTCACAGGCCTGAAACGTAACGGAAACAGTTGACTTTTAAATAAGGAGTAGTATAATCCATTTCCTGTATAGACCCGTTGCAAAGTGACCGCATCCCGAAGACCTGTCTTCGCGATGCCGCTTTTGTATCGGCAAATATCAGTTTACAGGAGATAAGGCAATGTCGGAAGCTACATCGAAGAAGATCCTCATGACCTATGAGGGACTTCGGAAACTGGAGGAAGAGCTGGACGACCTGCGTGTGGTGAAGCGCAAGGAAGTCTCGCAAAAGATCAAAGAAGCGCGCGAGCAGGGCGACCTGTCTGAAAATGCGGAATATGATGCGGCCAAAGATGAACAGCGCGATATTGAAGCAAGGATCGAAGAGATCGAAAACATCCTGAAACACGCGGAAGTGATCGTGGAAGACGAAGCGGACACCAAGACCGTCAATATCGGGTGCCGGGTAAAAGTCCGGGATCTTACCTTTGACGAAGACCTGGAATTCGCGATCGTCGGCTCCACGGAGGCGAACAGCATCAGCGGAAAGATCTCCAATGAATCTCCGCTGGGCCAGGCACTGATGGGCGCCAAGAGAAATCAGATCGTGACGGTATCGCTTCCGACCGGGGATATGAGATATAAGATCCTCAAGATCGAAAGAAACATCGCCAGGTAAATGAAAAGCCGCGCCGAATGCGCGGCTTCTTTTGAATGAGACCTTAAGCGGAATAAAACAGGGAAAAGAAATCTGAACGGAGAGGGGACAACATGGCAGAAAACGAAAGAAACGCGGCAGTGCAGGATATCGGCCAGCTCCGGAAGGTGCGCAGGGAAAAGCTTGCCGAGCTTATGGCGGCGGGCGAGAACCCCTATGAGATCGTGACTTACGATCAGGAACAGCACAGCACGGAGATCAAGGAAAACTATTCGGAATATGAAGGAAAGAACGTGTCCATCGCGGGGCGGCTCATGCTCAAGCGCGTAATGGGCAAGGCCAGTTTCGCGGACGTGCAGGATAGGGACGGCAAGATCCAGATCTACGTCACGCGCGACGACCTCGGCGAGGAAGCGTATAAGAAGTTCAAGCGCATGGACGTGGACGACATCGTCGGCGTCAAGGGCTTTGTTTTCACGACGAAGATGGGCGAGATCTCCATTCACGCGAAGGAAGTGACTCTTCTTTCCAAGTCGCTGCAGATCCTGCCGGAGAAGTTCCACGGCCTTACGGATACGGATCTCATTTACCGGCAGCGGTATGTGGACCTCATCATGAATCCGGCGTCGAAGGACGTCTTCATCAAGCGGTCGAAGATCATTTCCGCGATCCGCCGGTATCTCAATGACCGGGATTTCCTCGAGGTCGAAACGCCCATGCTCGTCGAGAACGCGGGCGGCGCCGCGGCGCGTCCGTTCACGACGCACTTCAACGCGCTGGACGAAGACAAGAAGCTCCGCATTTCCCTCGAGCTGTACTTAAAGCGCCTCATCGTGGGCGGTCTCGAGCGCGTCTACGAGATCGGCCGCGTGTTCCGCAACGAAGGTCTGGATATCAAGCACAATCCGGAGTTCACGCTCATGGAGCTCTATCAGGCGTATACGGATTATGAGGGAATGATGCGGCTGACCGAGGATATGTACCGCACGGTCGCCGAGGAGGTCCTCGGCACCACGATCCTGCATTACAAGGACCGCACGATCGATATCGGCGCGCCGTGGGAGCGCATCACCATGACCGAAGCCGTGAAGAAGTACAGCGGCGTCGATTTCGATGAGATCCATACGGTCGAAGAGGCGCGGAAGGCCGCCGACGAAAAGGGCATCCATTACGAACAGCGTCATGCCATCGGCGATATCCTGAACCTGTTCTTCGACGAGTTCGTGGAGGAGCACCTCATCCAGCCGACGTTCCTGACCGGCCATCCGATCGAGATCTCCCCGCTGACCAAGAAGGATCCGGAGCATCCCGGCAAGGTCCTTCGTTTCGAGCTTTTCATGAACGGCTGGGAAATGGCGAACGCCTACTCCGAGCTCAACGACCCGATCGACCAGCGCGAGCGCTTTAAGGCGCAGGAAGAGATGCTGGCGAAGGGCGACGAGGAGGCCCAGACGACGGACGAAGATTTCCTCAATGCGCTCGAGATCGGCATGCCCCCGACGGGCGGCATCGGCTACGGCATCGACCGCCTGGTCATGCTCATGACCGGCGCGGAAGCCATCAGGGATGTTCTGCTCTTCCCGACAATGAAGTCGTTAAAGACAGGCAGTGACGGAAATGGTGTAAGCTCCGAGACCGAAGAGGCTGCTCCCGTAGAAGCTCCCGCAGTGAAGGTGAACGATCCGAAGATGCCGCTTTTCGACACCAAGGTTCCGGATTACGAGCACCTGAACATCGAGCCGCTGTTCGAGGATCAGGTCGATTTTGAGACCTTCAGCAAGTCCGATTTCCGTGCCGTGAAGGTTCTGGAATGCGAAGCCGTACCGAAGTCCAAGAAGCTTCTGAAGTTCGTCCTGGACGACGGAACCGCCGAGAAACGCGTGATTTTAAGCGGTATTCACGAGTTCTACGAGCCCGAGCAGCTGATCGGAAAGACCTGCATCGCCATCACGAACCTGCCTCCCAGGAAGATGATGGGTATCGATTCCTGCGGCATGCTGATCAGTGCTCTCCACAAGGAAGGCGAAGAGGAAAGACTTCATCTCCTGATGGTCGATCCCGCCATCCCGGCAGGCGCTAAGATGTACTAAAAACCGGTTGGTGTAAGCCGGAAAAAAGAGACGTACTTCATTGTTGGAAATGGACCGGATCTTGCACACTTACACCAAACTTACACCATTTTGTGCAGACTTTTC
>JAFOIS010000013.1 GCA_017420605.1 Lachnospiraceae bacterium
ATCAACGTCACGACGACGGCGTCCGGACACACGTCAGCCCTGATCACAGGGCTGTTCGGCGACGGCGACAAAGCGGTGAAATCCGTGCGGCTTGCCGTATGGAGCGTACCGAACGACCAGGACGACCTCGTATGGTATACGTGCGCTTTTACCGGCGCCGGATATTCCTGCAGCTTTAAGCTGGGCGCCGCAAGTACGGTCGGGACCTATGTGGCGGACTGCTACGTAAGACGCGCGTCGGGAGGAGAGACCTTCGCGGGCCGGAAGACGTTCGTTTTTGAAGGTGTATCGGCGGACGGCCTTCAGGCTTCCGAACTCAAGGGACTGACCGAGGCGCAGGTCGTGGCGCAGATGGGCAAGCTGTTTACGCAGAACCAGCGTGAGAGCGGCATTCTCGCCTCCATTTCCATGGCGCAGTTTATCCTGGAATCCGGATACGGCTCCACGGAACTGGCGCAGAACGCGAACAACTGCTTCGGCATGAAGGCAAATCTGTCCGGCAATACCTGGGCGAATTCGACCTGGGACGGCACGTCCATCTATACGAAGACGACCTATGAAGACGACGGCAACGGCAATAAATTCACCATTGTCGCGGATTTCCGGGCCTATTCGTGCGTCGAGGATTCGATCGCCGATCATGCGGCGTATCTGCTCGGCGCAAAGAACGGGTCGAAGCTGCGTTACGCGGGCCTTCAGGGAGAAACGGACTACCGCAAGGCGGCGCAGATCATCAAAGCGGGAGGCTACGCGACGAGCTACAACTACGTCGATAAGCTTTGCGAGATCATCGAGCGCTGGAATCTGACACAGTTCGATCTGTGATCACAGAAGAACAGGAAACGAGCCGCACGCTGAACGTGCGGCTCGTTTTTGCTGTCGCGTATTTACAGAAGCTCTCGCAGTTTCCGGATGATATCAAGGTGTGTTTCCGAAGGAAGGCCGTCGACGGTCATGCGCGCTTCTTTTGTAACGCCGTCCACGGCGCCGGCTGCAAGGATCGCGGCGAGGGTATCGAGAAACTCGTCCTCGGAGGGCAGAAGATCCCGTCCGCACAGGCGTGACAGGATCGCGCAGATCCCGTCGCCCCACCAGTTGGAAACGCCGGAGACAAGCGCGATATCCGCTTCATCGTCCGCACAGATCGTGCTTCCGAAGGGCACGCTTTCCGTGATGAGATCGCGGTATACGCCCATCCCGGACTCATTGCCGCCGTCGCCGACGGAGATGACACGTATGCCGCGCTCTTTCGCAAGCGGAATGAAAGCGGAGGAATCCGTGATCATATCATCGATCAGGGCGCCGCGCATATTGTGAAAATGCCCGTCCGCAGCTTTGCCGGGACGTTCCAGCGTAAGGACGTGGCTTGGCTTTACGGTATCCAGAAGGGCGGCCAGACCGGCTGCGGTATCGGAACCGGCGAGCATGCTGACGCCGCAGGAAAGACCGCGCGCGGACAGGCCGGCGCGCAGGATCGCGTCAGCTTCCGGATCGGAAAGGACAAGGCAGGGGATGTCAAGCGTCGTAAAGGCGGAGACAAGATCGATGATGCCGGGAGGACCGTCGGTCTCGCAGACCATCCCCCCGCCGGGCAGACGGACGGGAAAACCGGTGAGCAGGATCAGGGAGCGGATTTTCGGGAGTTCTTCCGCCAGAGCGGCAACGGGATTGCGCCGGATGCGGGACAGAAGCCCCCGTCCGCCTGGATCGCGCCGCATGATCGCGTCTACTGCTGCAAGAAACGTATCCATAACACATGCCACGAAGTTTAGCGTACGTAAATGTTATAGCAGGGCGCGGGCGGTATTACAAGCATTCTTATAAGTATATTGCCCGGAACTTCGTAATCGGTTATACTTATTCTGATATTTTTTCGGCATTTTTAATAATGAACTTACGGAGAGGATATGGCTGCGGAAAAAGAGCCGAAGACCGAAGGAAAGAAACTATTCCGGGAAGTGGAATTTGCAAAAGACGAAAGCGGCAAATACGTTTACGTCGGGGGATACCATGTTCTCGATATCGATGAGCAGGAATATGCCCGGGCCGTGAAATGCGGGCTTCTTATTATGATCCCGTCGCTTCTTGCGACGATCCTTTCCGGGAGCATAAACGGAACGGGGCTCGATGGCGCGGCCGGGATCATGGTTTTTTATCTCATCGGGCTTGTGCTGCAGGGATTTGCCGTCTTCGCCCTGGTGCGCATGCTGCATTACGGGCGGACGATGCGGAATTATGATTATAAGAACAGCGCCGCGCGGATGCCTGTTCTTGCCGTCGGTCTTTTCCTTAGCGGCGCGGGCGGTCTCATCTGCATAGGGATCCGCCTTATCCGGCGTATATATGACGCTGCGCCGCTTGGCGCGGCAGTGCTGATCCTGTCCTTTGCCCTGGAGATCACCGGAGGCCGGCTTCTCGGGAAGAAGACGGGAGGCTGGGTCTGGGAAGAAAAACCCGGCAAATACGCGTCCATGAAGGCGGAAGCCGATAAAGAAAAAGAAAACGGATCGAAACAGGGATCCGAAAACGGAGGAACTGCAAAATGATGAAGCTCAACCACCAGCGCATTGTCGTCAAAGTCGGAACGTCGACGCTGACGCATGAGAACGGCAGGACGAACCTGCAGTCGATCGACCGGCTCGCGAGAGTCCTGTCCGCCGTGCATAACAGGGGATACGAAGTGATCCTGGTATCCTCGGGCGCGATCGCCGTGGGCGCAAATAAGCTCCGGATGCCGGAGCGGCCGAAGGAACTCCGCTATAAGCAGGCGGCGGCCGCCGTGGGACAGTGCGAAGTGATGTTTCTCTATGACCGGTTCTTCGGCGATTACGACCAGACGGTCGCGCAGATCCTTCTGAATGCCGAGGATATCCGTGAAGAGCAGAAGAAAGAGAATCTTTCCAATACATTTAATTCGCTGCTGGAAATGGGCGTGATCCCGATCGTCAACGAAAACGACTCCGTCAGCTACAAGGAGATCGAATCGGAGGAAAGGCTGTTCGGCGACAACGACATGCTCTCCGCCGTCGTGGCTGTTCTGACGGGCGCCGAAAAGCTGGTGATCTTTTCGGATATCGACGGATTCTATGACAGGGATCCCAGGCTGTACGCGAACGCGACGCTCCTTTCGCGGATCGACGCGATCACGGAGGAAACTTATGCGCTTGCGGGCGGCGCCGGTTCGAGAAGGGGGACCGGCGGTATGCGGACGAAGCTTCAGGCAGCTTCGCTCGTTACGGCCCAGGGGATCGACGCGGTCGTTACGAACGGACAGAGGCCGGAGGCCCTGTACGATATCATCGAAGGGAAAAGCTGCGGTACCCTGTTCGCCGGACGGAGACAGTGAGGAACGGGCCGGCAGAAAGACCGCATAAACATTTTGAGGGGTAATCCGGGGGGGAGATCATATGAGAAAAGCGGTTTTCCGTTTTCTTGCGCTGCTGCTTGCCTTGTCGCTTTGCTGCGGCATGCTGACCGTATGTGCCGACGATGCGCCGGATACGGTGTATGCCGGGGAGTCCGGAGCCGGGACAGAGGCGGAAACGGAAACGCCGGAAGAAATGCCGGATTCTGAGACCGGGGAGGCGGAAGATAGGCCGGATGCAGGGACCGGAGAGACGGAACCGGCAGAGGATATGCCGGAACCCGAAGCGGAAGAGCCGGAAGAGGCGGCCCCCGGAACGGGTCCCGCAGTAAGGGGGAGCCGGAGCGCCGGTACGGAATTTGAAGAGACCGGTATTTTCAGCTGCTGCGTAACGGATGCGAACGGGCTTATGATCCGCGGCTATCAGGATCCCGGATCGGGCGGGTATTATCTTTTCGTTCCGCGGACGATGCGGCTTGCGGACCTTAGTGTCAGCATCGGCGGCATCCGTATGGAGAAGGCTTCCAAAGGGACGCTCGCACCGGATAATACGCTGACCGGCGCGTTTGCAAAAAGCGGCGATACCGTCACCCTGACATCGGTGTACGGAGACAGTTACCGGATCACGGCCATGCAGTCGCACCTGCCCGGCGTTTACATCCGGCTGAACGGCGCGTCTCTGGCCGACGTCCACAGCAACGGAAAAGACGTCAGGTATTCCGGCACCGAAGTGATCGTGATCGGCGCGGACGGCAGTATCATGATCGATGATCCCGACGTACAGTTCAAGGGCCGCGGCAATACGACCTGGACGTACGACACCGACAAAAAGGGATACCAGATCAAATTTGAAAAAAAGCAGACCGTCCTCGGGATGCCGAAGGCGAAAAAATGGGTCCTGCTTGCCAATTCTTTTGACGACACCCTGATACGAAACAGCACATCCTTCCATCTTGCAGAGCAGCTCGGCATGCCGTTCGTGCCGGACAGCACCGCCGTGGAGCTGTGGATCGACGGGGATTACCGGGGCTCCTATACGATCGGGGAGAAAGTCGAGATCGACAAAAACCGGCTCGATCTTTCGGATCCCTTCGGCGTGATCGCCGAGCTGGACAACGAGTTTTACAAGGACGAAGATTTCTATTTTTATGACACTTATCTGTCCAAGTATTTCGCGATCCAGGAGGCCGTGGACGAGGATACGCCGGGGCAGGCGCAGGCGGCGCTCGAACGGTTTCATACAAGACTCGACGAATTTCTTTCATGGGTCCTGGACGCGCAGCCAACCGCCATTACCCTGGAAGCACTCTCGGCGTACATCGACGTCGATTCGTTCGCGAAATGGTATCTCGTCAACGAATACACGCTGAATGTGGAATGCGTATTTACCAGCTGGTTCTGGTATGCCGACGGCGATGACGACCTCATCCACCTGGGGCCGGTCTGGGATTTTGATTCCTGTCTCGGCAATTTCCCGGAACACAGCGACGCGGATCTCCTCTACATGAAGGATACGAATATCCTGTTCCGGAAACTGATGAGCGCGCCGGAGTTTGCTTCCTATGTGAGCCGCGTATTTACGCAGAACCGCAGTGCGTTTTCCGGGCTTTCTTCGTACGCGTCCGCTCTCGGATCGGAGCTTTCGGCATCCGCCGATATGAATTTCATCCGCTGGCCAATTCTGGGTCAGCATAACGTCAAGAACCTGTACGACAACGCCCCGACCTATAAAGCCGCCGTGTCACGCCTTACGGGCTGGCTCGGCCAGCGGTATCCCGCGTTCGCCGGGAAAATCGTGACGGAGCCTTACGCCGATTTTTCCTGTAAGGTCTCCGATGACGGCCGGACGCTGACCGTCACCGCGGAAAATGTGATCGGTACGGATAATATCCGGGCCGCGATCTGGACCAGGACGAACGGGCAGGACGATCTTAACTGGTATGATCTTGCAAAGACGGGCAATGGCACGATGAGCCGCACGGTCGATCTTACGCGGCACGGAGGCTCGGACCGCTATTACGTCCACATCTATACCGGCACCAGCACGCTGATGCGGATCTTCGACCTCGACGTGGAAATGGAGCAGAGCAGGCCTTCCGTCGCTGCCGCCTATGACGCTGAGAGCGGACAGATAAAGATCACGCTTACACAGGCGGCCGGCTACGACTTCATTTACTTCCCGGTCTGGAGTAAGGCGGACGGGCAGGATGATATCAAATGGTACAGGGCGGAATACGGCCCCGGCGGAAGTGTTTCATACGACGTTTCCGTTCTTTCCCATAAAGGATACGGGACGTACTATGTCCATGCGTACGGTTCCCGGAACGGAGAGGTCACCTTCCTTGCTTCCGCGACGGTCGAAGTACCGGAGATGCCGAAGCCGGAACTCCGTGTGACCGTACCGGACGGCTCCTCCCTTATCACGGTCACGCTTTCGAACGCTGCGGACGCTGCGAACGTCCGCGCGGCGGTATGGGGCACGGTGAACGATCAGAACGATCTCAAATGGTATCCGATGCGGAAAAGCGGCGGCGTTTTTGAGACGGCCTGCGATCTGGCCCTGCATGGCGAGACGGGACAGTATCTGGTCCATGTCTACGGCGTACAGAACGGCAGGGATATGTTCCTCGGAGGAGAAACGCTCACGATAAGCGGACCGGCAGAGGAAAACTGGGAAGCGGAGAGCTGGGAGGCGCAGAGCGACGGCGCGGGCGGCTTTACGGTCACGCTGCGGACAGCCGGGACCGGCATCGCACTGGTGCAGATCCCGGTATGGAACCGGTCGGACCAGAGCGATATCGTGTGGTATACGGCGTCGCCGGAGGACGGCGTATATAAAGTCGTATCCGACATTTCCCGGCACGCGTATCATACCGGCACGTATCAGGCGCATATCTATGTAACCGATACCGCCGGAAGAAGAGTCTGCGCCGCAAAGACGACCTTTACGGTGAACCTTGAAGAGCCCCTCCTCAGCGCGCGGCTTGACGAGGCGTCGGACCGTATCCATATCCGGATCGAACACGTGTATCTTCCGGGCGGCGTCAAAGAAGTCACATTTCCGGTCTGGACGGAAGAGGATGGTCAGGACGACCTCGTATGGTATCCCGCCATGCAGACGGGAAACGGGATCTATGAAGCGGACATCGCGGTCCACAGCACACCCGGAAGATACATTATTCACGCCTATGCCCGGGACAGGAGCGGAAACCAGGTATTCCTTGCGGCGGACAGGGACTCCGTCATTGTGGAAACGTCGGTAAAGGCAGTCCTTTCCACAGAGGCGGATCTTCCCGGCGGGACTTTCCGGGTCATTGCCGACGTGAGCGCGGAGGGGGCGAAACTTTCGGAAGTGTACTTCCCGGTCTGGGCAAGCGACGACCAGAGCGATCTTAA
Organism: Lachnospiraceae bacterium; assembly: GCA_017420605.1. Classification (GTDB taxonomy): domain Bacteria; phylum Bacillota; class Clostridia; order Lachnospirales; family Lachnospiraceae; genus Chordicoccus. The sequence continues at coordinate 6,761 of JAFOIS010000013.1, forward strand.
GTGGTATGCGGCGGCGCGGAACGCGGAAGGCAGATATGAGGCGGCGGTCAATATCGCCGATCACGGCGGAAACCAGGGATACTACCGGATCCACTGCTACGCAAAACTTTCGAACGGCATGCAGCTGTTCGCCGGAAAGACGGCGCTGGATATGAAGATCAGCTCTGTCGTAGAGACCGTTTTTTCGGAGACCCGGGACAGGTGCCGCCTGATCCTCCGGGGCGTTCCCGCGGGAACGAAGCGCGTGCAGTTCCCGACCTGGAGCCGCACAGGCGATCAGGACGATCTTGTCTGGTACGAGGGAGATCAGGAGGGAGACGGCTCGTGGACCGTCGACGTCGACAGCGCGTCACACCGGAGCGCCGGCGTATTCTATACGCATATCTATGTGACGAGATACGGCCGGCAGGAGTTTCTCATGCCGGTATCCTATACGCTGGCCGCGGGGCAGGAAGAGACCGGGGAAGCGGCGCCGACCGGCGACGCGAAATATGCGGGAGACCGGATCCTTGCCGTTGTCGGAGGGCGGCTCGCCGAATATGACACCGCCTCAGGCGGCGCCCTCCGCACCTATAATATCCGTGCCAACTGGCTCGCCGTTCTCGGCGGCGGCCGGGAGGTGATCGTGAGCGATGAAACACGGAATGTCTCGTACGTGACCTTCGATGAGGACGGCGGTATCGAGAGCGTAACAAAACTGGATACCGGCGGCGGCTTTAACATCGATCCCGCGGCTGTCCGGCTGGAAGACGGCTCCATTCTTTTCACGATGACGACAGTCACCGGCACGGTCAACAACGGCGATCCGTCCCGGGAATGCGGAACGTACACGGTAAAGCTGTACAGCCTGACAGGCGGAGCGGCAGCGGAATGCATCGGCGAGATCCGGACCGTAAAGCGCAATATCGAAGACGTTATCCTGGTACGTACAGGAACGACGCTTTACTGCGTCTACGAAGAGGAACTCTATGACAAAGGTTCTTCGGCAATCAAGATGCAGAAGGCGGATATCAGTGACTTTATGTGGTCTGAGCCGGTGACGCTTCTAAAAGCGACCTCGGACCATGAACCGGCGGCCTTCCTTCCGCAGGATGACGGAAGCTTCCTCCTTTACTACAGCTGCGATGAAGAGAAGCCGGGATCCTCTTATTCCGGCGCGAGGGCGTATGCGGACCGGTTCGACCGCCGGTTCAGGCGAAAATCGCACGAAGCCGTTCCGCTGTCATCGGCGGCCGGCATACTGCTCTACGACGTGCGGAGCGGAACGGACGGCGCGGCGTATCTGTATGCGGAAGATTATCCGGCCGTGAACCGGCTCGTATCGGAACGGGCCGGCTCTTAAAAGTGCGCGCCGTTCCGTTAATGCATGAAAATACATGGAAACACATGGAAATATGCAGACGGCGGTGTTATAATGCGGAATATGAAAGAATTCCGCAATTCGAAAAATGCGGGATCCGGAAAGAGATTTCATTAAGAAGGGGGTCTTTATTATGGCAGAGAAAAAAGGCTTGGTCGCTGAATTCAAGGAATTCATGATGCGCGGCAACGTGATGGATATGGCCGTCGGCGTGATCATCGGCGGTGCGTTCGGCGCGATCATTTCCTCGCTCGTTGCGGACGTGATCACTCCGATCATCGGCCTGATCTTCGGGCAGCCGGACTTCAGCGCGATCACGATCGGCGGAAGCGAAGGCGGCATCATGATCGGCAACTTCATCAACGCGGTCATCAACTTCCTGATCGTCGGCTTCTGCCTGTTCCTGATCGTCAAGGCTTTCAACAAGGCGAAGTCCCTGAAGAAGGAAGAGCCGAAGGAAGAAGCGGCGCCCACCACGAAAGAATGCCCGTTCTGCAAATCGCAGATCCCGATCGGGGCGACCCGCTGCCCGAACTGCACGTCCGAGCTGCCGGAAGAGTAAGCATTCTGATTCAATGACTGCAGCGGGGGGAGATATCCTCCCGCTGGTATTTTACACGGTAAGATCCGGGATCGGAACGGCCCCGGAAGTATGCCGGTTCGCGGAGAGGCTGCGATGGATGAGAGATTGACGGATATCTGGAGCGAGGAAGATCTGAGTTACCTCCGGAAGACTGCCGAAGAGTGGATAAGGAGCAGCGAGCCGCTGGCCCCGTATTTCCGGCGGGCCGTGGAAGCGGTCCTTGCAAGGGACGGCATGGCGATGAGCGCGGAGGACGCCGTATCCGTCGCGCAGCTTGCGGCCATGGAGGCGGTATCGTATCTTGCCGGCGGGGAAGGAGGCGTCCTTTCGGACGAGGCGCTGGATACGTATTTGGCGGAAAAACTTGATGCGGCGGAGGAGGAGCTTTCGCAGGCTTATTATACGGATGAGGCGCTCGTCATGCGCGTACAGTCTCTCTCCGATGCGATCGACCGCCTGACCGCGGCCAACGCCGAGAAGCCCAACATCGACGAACTGGCGAACGAACTCGGTATTTCGCAGGACGAAGTGCTTTCCGTGATCCGCCTGACCGGGGAAGATACGGAGAACACAGAGGTACCGCCTTCCGGAGAAGGCGGGGAGGCATAAGAGGCCGCCGTATGCCGGAAGAGACGGCAGAGGCACAGAAGCGCAGGCGGCAAGCCTGCAGAAAGGTGGATACATGAGCGTACCGACACCGCATATCCGCGCACTGGAAGGAGATTTCGCGAAAACGGTCCTGATGCCGGGCGATCCGCTCAGGGCAAAATTTATCGCGGAGACGTTTCTTGAGAATGCACGTCTTGTGACTGACGTACGGAACATGCTCGGCTTTACCGGGACCTATCACGGAAAACCGGTTTCCGTCATGGGCGCCGGCATGGGGATCCCTTCGATCGGCATTTATTCGATGGAACTTTACAGGTTTTACGGCGTAGAGACGATACTGCGCGTCGGTTCCGCGGGTTCTATGCGGGAAGACGTCAAGGTCATGGATCTCGTCCTTGCGCAGGGCGCCTGCACCGATTCCAACTGGGGCGCGCAGTACCGTCTGCGCGGAACGTTTGCGCCGATCGCGGATTTCGGCCTGCTGCGCAGGGCGGTCGAGATCGCCGAAGGACTGGGTATCCGTACCCGCGTCGGCAACGTGCTTTCGGCCGACGCCTTTTACGACGATCAGGAAGACTTTAACGCCGGCTGGCGCAAGATGGGCGTGCTCGCCGTGGAAATGGAAGCGGCCGGACTTTACATGAATGCCGCGAGATGCGGGAAGAAGGCGCTCGCGCTCCTGACCATCTCGGATGAACTTCTGACCGGCATCGCGCTGCCTGCGGAGCAGCGGCAGACCAGCTTCCGGGAAATGATGGAAGTGGCGCTCGAACTGGCATAAAAGGCCGGTCAGGGACGCGCACGGCGCGGACGGACAGCACGGGGACGGCCTGCCGTCCCCGCTTCTTTTCCGGCGGAAGCAGAACTTTTATAAAAAGCAGGAACCTTCACAATAAGAACACATTTGCCTGCTATGCTGACCCAAGGCTGCGGCCGGGTGCGGAAAACAGGAGAACGTCCGGAGAGGACGGAAAGCGGATCCCGGGGAAGGGATCCGGGAGGCGGAACGTGATCGAAGTCAAAGATCTGACAAGAATGTACGGAGCGGTGTGCGCCGTGGACCATGTAAGCTTCACCATCGGCGGGGGAAAGGTATACGGTTTCCTCGGACCGAACGGGGCAGGCAAATCCACGACCATGAACATGATGACAGGCTATCTTCTCCCGACGGAAGGACAGGTGCTGATCGACGGGATCGATATCGCGAAGGAACCGAAAGAAGCGAAAAAGAAGATCGGTTACCTGCCGGAAGTACCGCCCCTGTACCCGGACATGACCGTGCGTGAGTTCCTGACGTTCGCGGCGGAGCTCAAAGGAGTGCCGAAAGATACGCGGAAGGAACGCGTTGCGGCGGTCATGGAGGAACTTTCCGTAACGGAAATGCAGAACCGCCTGATCCGCGGACTTTCGAAGGGATACCGGCAGCGGGTCGGCTTTGCCGAGGCGCTCGTTTCGGATCCGGAAATGCTGATCCTTGACGAACCGACCGTCGGCCTCGATCCGAAGCAGATCATCGAGATCCGGGAGCTTATCCGGCGTCTCGGAAAAACGCATACCGTGCTCCTCAGCTCGCACATCCTGTCCGAAGTCACGGAGATCTGCGACGAGGTCATGATCCTTTCGCACGGCAGGCTCGTGGCATATGATACGCCGGAGAATCTGGAACGGATGGCGCAGGGCGAAAGCAGGATCGAACTTCTGCTCCGAGGAACGGAAGAAGTCGCAAAAAGAGCCTTGTCCGGGGTCGTGCCCGAAGAAGACGTTTCGGTATCGGAAGAAGGAGACCTGCTCCGCGCGGTGTGCGTATCGCCGCAGGGGGATGAACTGCGCGGGAAGATCGCAAGGTCCTGCGTCATTGCCGGTCTCGAGCTTCTGGAGCTCCGCAGTGTCCGTACGTCACTCGAAAGCGTTTTCCTGGAACTGACGGAGGATACCGCCGCCGGTCAGCCGGAAGAAGAAAAAAACGCTGACGGAACGGAAAAAGCGGAGACGGAAGATGCGGAAACAGAGGAGGCGTCCGGGGAGAAGAAAGGCACGGATGCCGTCGCGGAAGCGGAAAAGGAGGACCGGACATGAAAGCGATATTCAAACGCGAACTGCATGCTTCGGCGGTCACGCTCTTCGGGGCGGCGGCCGGTGCGGTCATTCTTTTCATCCTCGGATTTGTGACGCGCACGATCAATATCCGCAGCGCCTATTCCTCCTTCGGATACACGCTGTATAACGCGGAGATCTATACGCATATGATCTGCGTGCCGCTTCTTACGATGCGGCTTTTCGCGGAAGAGAGGCGTTCGAAGTCCGACCAGCTTCTGATCACGTCGCCGGTCAGCCCGCTTGCGGTCGCACTCGGAAAGTATCTCGCGCTCATCGTGCAGTTCCTCCTCGTGATCGCGGTGATCTCGGTCTATCCGCTCATTCTTTCGCGCTTCGGCACGATGTCGCTCGTGATGGATTACGCGGCGGTCTTCATGTACTTCCTGCAGGGCGCGGCGTATCTGTCGATCGGCATGTGTATCTCCAATCTGACGGAGAACCCGGTCATCGCGGCCATCGCGACGCTTCTGTTCATCGCGATGACACATCTTATCGGGACGCTTACGAGACTCGCCGGCGGGAGCCGGTTTGCGGGCCTTGTTTTCATAATCGTGCTGATCCTTCTTTGCTGCGTGATCCTGTACCTCTTCACAAAACGGTACTATCTGTCGCTGTGCGCCGCGGCCGTCCTGTGTGCCGGCGCGTTTGCGCTTTACCGGTTCCGCGGGAGCTTTTACGCGAACCGGATCTCCGCGATCATCGGGATCCTCGATTTCCGCAAAGGCCTTTATAACACGATCTACGGCACCTTCTCCCTCAGGGACGTGCTGTTCTATCTGTCGTATATCGTCCTGGGCATCGTGATCTGCGTCAAGACCACGGAGAGCCGGATGCAGAAGAACGGGCTGTACCTCGCTTCCTCGGCGGCTGTCTGGACGGCGGTCCTTATTGCGGCGAACCTCGTTCTCGGCGTGGTGCCGGACGGGCTGATCACGAAGGACATCTCGCCGCAGCTGCTGTATTCGATCGGCGATACTTCAAAAGAAGTCCTGACGGATCTTTCGGAGGACGTGACGCTCTATTTCCTTACGGAAACGGGAAATGAGGACGAAAATATCGGCCTTCTCCTGGATTCCTATGAGGCGTATTCCGGTCATATACACGTCCGGAAAGTGGACGTCGTCGACGAGCCGGCCTTTGCGTCGCAGTTTACGGACGAGACCGTACGTACGAACAGCGTCATCGCGCAGAGCAGCCGGCGCAGCCGCGTGATCCCGTATGCCGATTTTTACGTGACGGATTACGCCGCCTACTACCAGACGAATACGATGCAGCGTTATTTCGACGCGGAGGGACTCATCACGAGCGCGATCGCGTACGTCTCGTCCGATACGGTCGACCGGCTGTATACCCTGACGGGCCACGGGGAACTGACGCTGTCGGAGATGATGACCGACGCCGTGAAAAAGGAGAATATCGAACTCTCCTCCGTGAATCTCCTTACCGGGGATATTCCGGACGACTGCACGATGCTCGCGATCTATACGCCGATGACCGACATTACGGAAGAAGAGGCGGAGAAGATCCGCGCCTATCTTGCGGGCGGCGGACACCTTTTCGTAACGACGGCCTATCTCGATACGGAAATGCCCGTCCTTGACGGCCTCCTTGCCGGCTACGGCCTTTCCAGAGTGGACGGTTACGTCCTGGAAGGCGACGCCGCGTACTATACGCAGGTGCCGTACCTTCTGATCCCGGAGCTCAGTACCTCATCGCCTGTCACGAAGGAACTTAAGGGGCAG
>JAFOIS010000114.1 GCA_017420605.1 Lachnospiraceae bacterium
ACCCGTCGCATACGAAGACCGAACCGATCCCGAAGCTGACGCCGTCGCCGACGATCACGCCGGAAGCGGTGCCGTCCACGGTACCGGCGATCCCGACGGGCGCGGAGACGCCGACGCCGACGGTCACCGCAGCGCCGTCTCCGACAGGGACGGGAAGCTCCGCCGAAAGCATCGCACCGACCGAAACGCCGAAGGTCATAAACGGCGGCGGCGCGGAAAAGAACTCGGCCTTCCGGACCTTCATGGCGAAATACTGGGCGATCCCGGTGCTCTGCCTGATCATTATGGTCCTCCTCGTCCTGATCGGCGTTGTGCTGGGCCGTATGCGGAAATGACAAATAAGAAAAGAGGGACTTGAAAATGCTGGATCTCATCATCAGAAACGTACAGATCACGGACGGAAGCGGCAGGGCGTCGTATATCGGCGACGTGGGCGTTTCGGACGGGAAGATCGTCCTTGCGCCGCAGGGCGCGGCGAAGGAGGAGATCGACGGTACCGGGAAGGTGCTCTGCCCGGGCTTCATCGATTCGCACAGCCATATGGACCGGATGCTCGGAAGCCTCGATGAGCTCGCGCAGCTTGCCCGTCTTTCCCAGGGCGTCACGACGGAAGTGACCGCGCAGTGCGGCTCCTCCGTATTTCCGGCGGCGATGTCTGCAAAAGCGTGGTTCGATATGGTCGATGCGCTTCCGAAGGGCGGCAACTACGCGGCGCTCGTCGGTCTGGGCTCCGTCCGGCGGGCGGTCATGGACTGCCGGGACGGCGTACCGACGGAAGAAGAGATGGAAAAAATGAAGGCGTACGTCCGGGACGGCATGGAAGAAGGGTGCTTCGGCGTATCCAGCGGTCTCATCTATATCCCGGGCGTCTATTCGACGACGGAGGAACTGATCGAACTTACGAAAGAGGCGAAGCCGTACGGCGGCGTTTACGCGACCCATATGCGGAGCGAATCGGACCACCTTGTGGAGGCGGTCGAAGAAGCCATAAAGATCGCGGAGACGGCGGGCGTCCCTCTCGTCATTTCCCATCATAAGGCCGTCGGGCTTTCCAACAGCGGGAAGTCCGTGGAAACGCTCCGCCTGGTGCACGAGGCGATCGGCCGCGGGATGAGCGTCACGATGGACCAGTATCCGTATGAGGCGACGAGCAGCACGCTGACGAATTCGATCGCGCCCTGGTATTTTACCGACGGTTACGCACATCTCACGGAGCGCCTCAAAGACCCTGCCTTCCGGGCGGAGGTGAAGGCGGAGATCGAATCCGGGAACCTATCCTACAACAACGGCGTGCGGAACGCCGGCGGCTGGGACCGGGTCCTCATCGCCTCCGCGGAGCATACGCCGGGGGCGGAGGGAAAGACGGTGACGGAGTATGCCGCGTCGGTCGGCAAGGACGTTTACGAAGCGTATTTCGACCTGCTGGTCGAGAACGGGTGCCTTAAGACCAAGGCCATCTTCTTCTCGATCTGCGAAGAGGATATCGACCGGATCTATATGGATGAAAATACGGTCGTCGGATCCGACGCCGTGATCGAGACCGCAAAGGATCACATGCATCCGCGGGCGTTCGGCACCTTCGCGCGCTCGATCTGCCGCTTCCATAAGGAGAAGGGGCTCGTGAGCTTCGAGGAGGCGGTCCGCAAGCAGACGTCTCTCACGGCGGAGCGCTGGGGCCTCGCGAACAAAGGCCTGATCCGGGACGGATACGACGCGGACCTCGTCCTGCTCGACTACGACGCGCTGCGGGATAAAGCGGACTACGTAAATCCGCGGCAGCTGACCGAAGGGATCGAAAAGGTGTTTGTCGCCGGAAAATGCGTCTTTACGGACGGACATCTCACGGACGAGAAGCCGGGCAGGCTCCTCAGAAAGAACCGGTAATACGAAAAACGGCGCGGAAGCGCCTCAAAAAGAGCAAGAACATGCCGAAAAAGAACTATGACGAAAACCAGATCTCCTTGTTCGACCATGACAGGGAGGTCGCACAGCCGCTCGCGGCTAGAATGCGGCCGGAAGATCTTTCGGAATACGCCGGGCAGCAGCACCTTCTCGGCGAGGGAAAGGTCCTGCGGCGCCTTATAGAAAACGACCAGGTCTCCTCCATGATCTTCTGGGGGCCGCCCGGCGTCGGCAAAACGACGCTCGCGCGCATCATCGCGAACCGGACGAAGGCCCGGTTCATCGACTTCTCCGCGGTCACTTCCGGGATCCGGGAGATCAGGCAGGTCATGAACGAAGCGGAGGAGAGCCTCCGCTTCGGGGAAAAGACGATCCTGTTCATCGATGAGATCCACCGTTTCAACAAGGCGCAGCAGGACGCGTTTCTGCCGTTCGTGGAGAAGGGCAGCATCATCCTCATCGGCGCGACGACGGAGAATCCCTCCTTCGAGATCAACAGCGCGCTTCTTTCCCGCTGCCGCGTGTTCGTGCTGCAGTCGCTGACGGAAGAGGACATCATGGGGCTCCTTAAGCGGGCGCTCACGGACCCGCGCGGGTTCGGGAACCAGAAGGTGACGATCTCGGAGGAAAACCTGCACCGGATCGCGGCCTTTGCCAACGGGGACGCGCGCGGCGCGCTCGGGGCGCTCGAGATGGTCATCCTCAACGGGGATTCCGACCGGGACGGCAATACGACCGTGACCGACGAGATCCTCGCGCAGTGCCTTTCGAAAAAGTCGCTCCTTTACGATAAAAACGGGGAGGAGCATTACAATCTGATCTCCGCGCTGCACAAATCCATGCGGAACTCCGATCCGGACGCGTCCGTCTACTGGCTTGCGCGGATGCTGGAGGCAGGCGAAGATCCGCTTTATGTGGCACGGCGCGTGGTGCGGTTTGCGAGCGAAGACGTGGGCCTTGCGGATTCCCGGGCGCTCGAGGTCGCCGTCGCGGCCTATCAGGCCTGTCATTTTATCGGCATGCCGGAATGCTCGGTACACCTTACGCATGCGGTCGTGTATATGGCCTGTGCGCCGAAGTCCAACGCCTGCGACGTCGCCTATATGGAGGCGGCGCGCGACGCTTCGGACATGCTCGCCGAGCCGGTGCCGCTGCACCTTCGGAACGCGCCGACAAAGCTCATGAAGGAGCTTGATTACGGCAAAGGCTATATGTACGCCCATGATTACGAGGAGAAAATGACGGGCATGACGTGCCTGCCGGAATCCCTCGAAGGCCGGGAATACTACCGGCCGACGGATCAGGGCAACGAGATCCGCTACCGCGAGCGGGTGGCGAAGATCAAGGAATGGAAAAAGGCGCATAAGGTCGATCTGTGACCGCAGGAGGAGACAAAGAACGTCCCGCACACCGGTGCGGGACGCTTTTTGTCCGCTTTCTGCCGATGGCCGGTCTGCCCTTATGACGAGAACCGCCCGAAGAAATTCGCGATCGGCTCGAGGATGCTGTGCAGCTCCCGGATCGACTGGTTCAGGGTC
>JAFOIS010000115.1 GCA_017420605.1 Lachnospiraceae bacterium
CCTCGGACAAACCGCAGACTACGCGGGAAAAGATCCGCGGCATCCTGACGCGCCCGGAAGGGCAGATCGTTTTCGTCGATACGCCGGGAATGATCGAAAAAGCCGGCAACCGGCTCGGAGAGTACATGATCTATGCCTCGCGACGTGCCGTCGGGGACTGCGACGTGATCGTATGGCTGATCGAGCCCTCCGCCTATATCGGCAAGGAGGACAGGGCGATCGCGAAAATGCTGGAGAAGAGCGGGCTGCCCGTGATCCTTGTGATCAATAAGATCGATACCGTGCCGCGGGATCATCTGCTGCCGGTCATCGACGCATGGAAAGAACTGTATCCCTTCCGGGAAATGATCCCGGTATCGGCACTGCGGGACAGATCCTTCGAGGACCTTGTCGGCAGTATTTTCCGGTACCTGCCGTATGGGCCCGCTTACTTCGACGAGGATACCGTGACCGACAAGAACGTCCGGGAACTGTGTGCCGAAATGATCCGTGAAAAGGCGCTGCACGCGCTCCGTGACGAAGTGCCGCACGGACTTGCCGTCGTTATTGAATCGATGCAGGACGCCGACGAGAACGATCCCGTCACAAGGATCGAGGCTGCGATCATCTGCGAAAAGGATTCGCACAAATCCATCGTGATCGGCAAAGACGGATCGATGCTGAAGAAAATCGGGACGAACGCGCGTTACGAGATTGAGAAGGTGCTCGACGAAAAGGTGTTTCTGAAGCTCTATGTGAAGGTGCGGAGCAACTGGCGTGACGATCTTACCCAGGTCCGCAGCTTCGGATACGATAAACGGGATCTTTGAGCATGCGGGACACGGTGACCGCGACAGGGATCGTCCTGCGTGCCGATCCCCAGGGCGAGTATGACAAGCGCCTTACACTGCTGACAAGGGAACTCGGAAAGATCACGGTCTTTGTCCGCGGAGCCCGACGTCCGCAGAGTCAGTATCTTGCCGTCTCGAATCCGTTTACATACGCGGAATTCTTCCTTTATGAAGGAAGAAGCGCGTATACGCTGGGTGCGGTCCAGAATGCGGTCTTTTTTGACGAACTTCCGAAAATGGATCCCGGTGTGTATTACGGCTTCTATTTTCTCGAGGTGGCGCAGTTTTACGGTCAGGAAAATCTGGAAGCATCCGAAATGGTGAACCTGGTCGTGGCCTCGATCCGCGCCGTACTGCGCGGAAAGGTACCGCTTACCCTGCTGCGGTCCGTGTTTGAGCTCCGTATGATGACGATCAACGGCGATTTCGCGATGCCCGGCACGGTATCGGACCAGGCGGCGGCGTATGCGATCGATTACGTGATGCGTTCGCCTCTCAAGGCACTGTATTCTTTCCGCCTTTCCGAAGAATCGGAACGGGTTTTTTCGCACGTCGTCGGGAAGCGCTTCCGGGAGATCACCGGAAAACGGTTTCATTCGCTGGATATGGCGGAGATTGACGAAGCGGGACTGAGCCGCTATAATCTTGAAAGTAAAAATGAGGAAGAAGGCAAGGAGTAACGGGAAACTGATGGAAAGGAAACCATACCGGATGCTGTATATCCTGGTCATGTGCATCGTGCTGGTGCTTACGGCCTGCGGCGCGGACACGGCGGACGAGAATACGCTGACCATCCGGAAAGACGGAAAAGTCCGTGCTCATTCCGTTACGGATTTCCCGGAGGAGACGTATAACGCCGTCCAGCTCGAAAACGAGATCGAAGAAGCGATCGCGCAGTATAACGCGCAGGCCGGTGAAAAACGCGTGAAGCTTCTTGCCTGCCGTGCCGCCGCCGGTAAGGCCAGCTGTACGCTGCAGTATGAATCCGTGGAGGATTACGCGGACTTTAATCTGGTCACGATCATGATCGGGCCGCTGACGGAAATGGTGAGAAGAGGAGAGATCGATCCCTCGATCGAACTTCTCACGCCGGATATGCGGTTCGCGACGACGCCGGAGACTCTTCTTGCGACGGAGGAAAATCCCGAAAACCTGACGATACTGGTACTGGAAGAAGCGCTTCGGGTCGACAGCTACCGGAAACCGGTCTATATGTCGAGAAATGTCACACAGGATGAAACGGGCGCCGTACGGACCTCTCCGGACGGCAGCCCTGCATATATCGTATATGGAAAATAAAAAGGAGAAGCATATGGAAAAGACAATGGAGCAGATCATCGCGCTGGCAAAATCCCGCGGTTTCATTTTCCCCGGCAGCGAGATCTACGGCGGACTCGCGAATACATGGGATTACGGAAATCTGGGCGTTGAGCTCAAGAACAACGTAAAACGCGCGTGGTGGAAGAAGTTCATCCAGGAGAATCCGTATAACGTCGGTATCGACTGCGCGATCCTCATGAACCCGCAGACGTGGATCGCTTCCGGTCACCTCGGCTCCTTCTCCGATCCGCTCATGGACTGCCGCAAGTGCCACGAACGTTTCCGCGCCGACAAGCTGATCGAGGATTTCTGCGCGGAAAAGGGCATTGCGCTCACGTCTTCCGTCGACGGCTGGTCCAATGAGGAAATGAAGGCTTTCATCGAAGAGCACGCCATTCCGTGCCCGTCCTGCGGCGCGCATGACTTCACCGATATCCGCCAGTTCAATCTGATGTTCAAGACCTTCCAGGGCGTCACCGAGGACGCGAAAAATACCGTGTATCTCCGCCCGGAGACGGCGCAGGGCATTTTCGTCAACTTCAAGAACGTACAGCGCACCTCCCGCAAGAAAGTGCCGTTCGGCATCGGCCAGATCGGTAAATCCTTCCGCAACGAGATCACGCCCGGCAACTTCACGTTCCGTACGCGTGAATTCGAACAGATGGAGCTCGAATTCTTCTGCAAGCCCAACACCGACCTCGAATGGTTCGCGTACTGGAAAGAATTTGCGAGGAAATGGCTGTTTTCGCTCGGCATGAAGGAAGAGGAACTGCGCTTCCGCGATCACGATCCGGAAGAACTGAGCTTTTATTCGCGCGCCACGACGGACGTCGAATTCCTGTTCCCGTTCGGATGGGGCGAGCTGTGGGGCATCGCCGACCGTACGGACTATGACCTCGGCCGTCATCAGGAGGTCTCGGGCGAAGACCTTACCTATTTCGACGACGAGACAGGCGAAAAGTATCTTCCGTACGTCATCGAGCCGTCGCTCGGCGCGGACCGCATGGTCCTTGCGTTCCTGTGCAGCGCCTACGACCAGGAAGTCCTGGACGAAGCGAAGAACGACGTTCGTACGGTCCTGCATTTCCATCCGGCGATCGCGCCGGTGAAGGTCGGCGTGCTGCCGCTGTCCAAGAAGCTGGCGGACGGCGCAGGCGCGGTATATGCGGATCTTTGCAAGTACTGGAACTGCGAATACGACGACCGCGGCAATATCGGAAAGCGCTACCGCCGGCAGGACGAGATCGGCACACCGCTTTGCGTGACTTATGATTTCGATTCCGAGACCGACGGCTGCGTCACTGTCCGGGACCGTGATACCATGGCCCAGGAACGCGTGCCGATCGCGGAGCTTCGGGCATATATCGAAAAGAAACTGGAATTCTGAGAAACGTTTTGCGAAAAGGCTGCACCGGAGCGTGCAGCTTTTTTATATGGCGCGACAGGCTGAACTGAAAAATCCCCGGTATCTGAAAAAACGACTATTGAAGCGGTTTCTGTATATAAAAAAAAACTTTACGAATGCACAAAGAATTCGTATAATATTTTGGTTAAATAGATTACTGTAGGATTCTCTAGGGAGGAATATCCGTATGACAAAATGGGTCTACATGTTCAGCGAAGGCAATGCCAACATGCGTAACCTGCTCGGCGGGAAAGGCGCGAACCTGGCCGAAATGACCAATATCGGCCTGCCGGTACCGCAGGGGTTTACGATCACGACGGAAGCCTGCACGCAGTATTATGAAGACGGCCGTGAGATCAACGACGAGATCCGCGGACAGATCGAACTCTACATCCTGAAGATGGAAGAGATCACCGGCAAAAAGTTCGGCGACAAGGAAAATCCGCTGCTTGTCTCCGTCCGTTCCGGCGCGCGCGCTTCGATGCCCGGCATGATGGACACCATCCTGAACCTGGGTCTCAATGAAGAAGTTGTCGATATCATTGCCAGAAAGTCCGGCAATCCGCGCTGGGCCTGGGACTGCTATCGCCGTTTCATCCAGATGTATTCGGACGTCGTCATGGAAGTCGGCAAGAAGTATTTCGAAGAGCTGATCGACAAGATGAAGGCCGACCGCGGCGTGAAGCAGGACGTCGAACTGAACGCCGACGACCTCAAGGAACTTGCGAACCAGTTCAAGGCCGAATACAAGGCGAAGATCGGCGAGGACTTCCCGGATGATCCGAAGGTCCAGCTTATGGGCGCGATCAAGGCCGTTTTCCGCTCCTGGGACAACCCGCGTGCGAACGTTTACCGCCGCGACAACGATATCCCGTATTCCTGGGGCACCGCCGTCAACGTCCAGTCCATGGCGTTCGGCAACATGGGCGACGACTGCGGTACCGGCGTTGCGTTCACGCGCGATCCGGCGACCGGTGAAAAGGGCCTCTTCGGCGAGTTCCTGACCAATGCGCAGGGCGAAGACGTCGTGGCCGGCGTCCGCACCCCGATGCACATCTCCGAGATGGAAGAAAAGTTCCCGGAGGCGTTCAAGCAGTTCAAGGAAGTCTGCCAGATCCTCGAGTCCCATTACCGCGACATGCAGGATATGGAGTTCACCGTCGAGAGCGGAAAACTTTACATGCTGCAGACGAGAAACGGCAAGCGTACCGCGCAGGCCGCTCTGAAGATCGCCTGCGACCTTGTGGACGAAGGTATGCGTACGGAAGAGGAAGCGGTCGCGATGATCGATCCGCGCAACCTCGACACGCTC
>JAFOIS010000014.1 GCA_017420605.1 Lachnospiraceae bacterium
AGAAAAATCTGTGTATGCGGCGGCGGAACGATGGGCCGTCAGATCGCGCTGCAGGCCGCGATCAAAGGATACCCGGCGGCGGTCTACGAGCTGATGCCGGAAGTCCGCGAAAACATCCTGGCCTGGCTTGCGACCTACATGGAAGGCCGGATCCGGAAAGGACGGCTTACGGAGCAGCAGGTCGCGGACGCGAAAGCACGCTTTTCGGTGACCGGCGACATGGCGGAAGGCGTAAGGGGCGCGCAGATCATCATCGAAGCCGTGCCGGAGATCGAGGACCTGAAAAGGAAGGTGCTCCGCGAGATCTCGGACCTTGCGGACGAAGGCGCGATCATCGCGACCAATTCGAGCTACATGGTCTCGTCGAAGTTCACCGACTGCGTAAAGGACCCTTCGCGCCTTGCGAACATGCATTTCTATAACCCCGCCCTCGTCATGAAGTTCGTCGAGGTCGTCCAGGGACCGCACACTTCCGAAGAGACCGGGAAAACGCTCTACGATTTCGCAAAGGCCATCGGCAAGGAACCGATCCTGATGAAGAAAGAGATCGCCGGCTTTGCCGCGAACTATATCATCGCCGGCATCTATGAACGGGCGCGCCATCTCGTTGCCGAAGGCTACTGCAGCTATGAAGACGTCGACAAAGCCTGCGAATTCGGTCTGGGACACCCGATGGGACCCTTCCGCCTGAACGACCTGACCGGCATCGACTTAAGCTACGACATCCTGAAGGCCTCCTACGAGAAGACCGGCGTAAAGCCCGAGGGCTTCGAGCTCTACGAGGAGATGGTCAAAGCGGGACGCCTCGGCCGGAAGACCGGACACGGATTCTACGATTACGAATAAAGGAGGATACCATGAATAAAGAAAGACGGGTCGTTTTCACGGCCGGCGTGCGCACGCCCTTCGGACGCATGGGCGGCGGCCTGAAGACCTATTATCCTTCCGAGCTTCTCGGCATGGCCATCGCCGAACTGGTCCGGCGGACCGGCATTCAGGAGCGGGCGCAGGTGGACGCCGTTTTTGCCGGTTCCGCTCTCAACGACGCCCACTGCTGCAACGTCGCGCGGTACGGCGCGCTTGCCGGCGGGCTTCCGGTCGAGACGCAGGCGACCTTCGTGGAAATGCAGTGCGGTTCCGGCATTGCGTCGATCAACCAGGCGGCGCTCACGATCCTGAATGAAGACATCGACGTCGCGATCGCGGGCGGCACCGAAAGCTATTCCCAGCTGCCCTGCAAGTTCTCGATGTCCGTGGAACCCTATAAGCTCATCGCGCCGCACGCGGTGCCTCAGATGCTCGCTCCCTCCGCGGACGGGCAGCTGTCCATGATCGAGATCTCCGACCGGATGGCCGAAAAATGGGGCGTCTCGCGCGCCGAATGCGACGAGTTCGCGCTCCGCTCGCAGGAGCGGGCCGCCGCCTATATCGCTTCCGGAAGATGCGGCAGATACCTCTTCCCGGTCACGACGCCCGTGCGGAAAGCGGATCCCATCGTCTGCGATCACGACGAGCAGCCCCGGGCCAGCACGATGGAAGGCCTTGCGCGTCTCAAGGCCGTCCGGGAAGGGGGCGTGACGACCGCCGGCAACGCGAGCGGCCGGAACGACGGCTCGGCGGTCGTGCTCATGATGTCGGAGGAAAAGGCCCTGGAGCTGGGGTATGAGCCGCTCGCCTTCTGGGTCGGCGGCGCGGTGGCCGGCGTCGAGCCGAAATACATGGGCATCGGCCCCGCATTCTCCAATATGAAGATCCTCCGCCGCTTCGGTCTCCGTTTTGACGATATTGGCGTCTTCGAATGCAACGAGGCCTTCGCCGCACAGAACCTCTCCGTGATCCGCGAGATGGAAGCGCAGGCCGGCGGAAAGATCGATATGGAGAAATGGAACCCGAACGGCGGCGCGATCGCGTTCGGACATCCGAACGGGGCGTCCGGCGGACGGATCGCCATGCATGCGATCGATGAACTTCGGGAAAAGGGCGGCCGGTACGGGATCTTCAGCTCCTGCTGCGGCGGTGGCCTGGGCGTTTCGACACTGATCGAACGGTATGGAAAGTGAGGCGTAAGATGGGTACATTGGACGGCAGATACGCGATCGTGACCGGCGCCGGCAAAGGCATCGGCTATGCCATCGCAAAAAGACTTCTTGCGGACGGCGCGAAGGGCGTCGCGATCTTTGAATACAATGAAGAAAACGCCCGGAAGGCGGCGGAGGAACTGACGGCGGAAGGCCACGAAGCCCTTGCGGTGCCCTGCGACGTTTCCGACCGCGCCTCGGTGGAGGAGGCCGTGCAGACGGTCCTCGCACATTTCGGCCGCATCGACATCCTGGTCAATAACGCCGGCATCACGCGCGACCACATCTTCCACAAGCTGTCCTATGAGGACTGGGACAAGGTCCTTTCGACGAACCTCGGCGGGATCTTCAACACCTGCCACGTCGTCGTCCCGTACATGCGGGAACAGCAGTACGGCCGGATCGTGAACATTTCCTCCACTTCGGCCTACGGCAATCCGGGCCAGTCGAATTACGCGGCCTCCAAGGCGGGCATCCTCGGCTTCACGGCGACACTGGCCAAGGAAGTCGCCCGGAAGGGCATCGTGGCGAACGTCGTCACGCCGGGCTTCATCCACACGGATATGTACATGGCGGTCCCGCCGGACATCATCGAGCGGCATACCCGCATGATCCCCATGCAGCGGCTCGGCGAACCCGAAGAGGTCGCCGCCGTGGTCAGCTTCCTGTGCGGGCCGGACGTCTCCTTCATGACCGGCCAGGTGATCTCCGTCTCCGGCGGTCACCGGACGTTCTGATCTCCTGCGCAAAACAAAGGCGCATCCCGTACGTGGTAGCATATCAACGCCGGGGTGCGCCTTTTTTCTGTCCGGGAAGCCCGGATCGATCGTTTAATTAAGCCCGATCACGGCCGACGCAAGATCCTCCGAAGCGAAATCGAAGATCAGGATCCCGTAGTTATCCGCAGGAAGGTCTCCGCACGCCGCAAGGAAACGCGCGTTCATTTTCTTCGCGTAGGACAGAGGATGCGGCAGTTTCCCGTAGGAGGCGCTGAAGAAGTTGAGGACCAGGGCGTCCTCTCCGGCCCTTCCGCTGTTCATCAGGTCCGTGACGGCCTTCCATTTGTCTTCCGTATTATAATGATAACGGTCCTGCACGATGAGTTCTCCGTCTCCGTCAAGCGGCACCACAGCCGCCGCGTCCGCAAGGACTTCCGCACTTCCCTGGTCTTCCCAGTCGAAGAAAAGCCCCGCTTCCGCTTCGTCGATCCCGAGCACATTTTCAAAACGCCGCGCGAGCACGATCTTTCCGCGCACCTCGCCAAGGGCCGGGATCCGGCTGCCGGTATACCATTTTTCCCTTTCGCGGCCGACCGCCGACATCACGAGCTTCTGGATCCGGGAGACGCTGTCCGTATCCTTTTCCGCCTTGATGCAGAAGATGACCGTCTCCGCCGGATGCTCCGCAAGGAATGCCTGCGTATCCCTGACGACGTCGTCGAACGTCAGCGTATCCGTACCCGCCATCTGGCCCGTGCGGCAGCGTCCGAACGAGTGGCACAGCTCCAGCCCGTTTCCGTCTTTGGAAAGCTTCACGCGGATATCCAGGTAGCGATAGCCCATCATCAGCTGGCGGCTGATGTCATTATTCTGATCCTGCAGAAAATAAGCCGGGAAAATGAAGCACGTCCCCGAATCGTGCGTGCCCGGGATCGTAAAGCTGCTGAGCTTCTGCCCGTCCCCGATCTTTGCCATCCAGTCCGCGTTCGCTCCCGTGATCTCGCTGTCGTCGACGTGATACCAGATCCCGGAAACGAAGTTTCCGATGACGGCCGCGATGAGTACGAAAATGATCAGCGCGATCACAAGGCCCCTGCGGCTTTTCGGCGCGGCGGCCGCCTTCCGGCCGGCTTTCTTTCCGGCGGTCTTTGCCGCGTTCTTCCCTCCGGCGGCCGCCCTGCCGCCTTTTGCTGCGGCAGCGGCGCTCTTTCCGCTTTTTCCCCGGCCGGCTTTCGGCGTCCCGCTCTTTGTCTGTCCGCTTTTTGCCTGTCTTCCCGCCGCCTGCCCGCCCTTTCCGGCTGTTTTTGTCACAGGCTGTTTTTTCTTCTTGTCCTCTGGCATAGTATTCTCCGTACGGTTCTATAGGACCCCGCATTTTTCCATCAGTTCCGGAAGCAGTTCTTCAAAGCAGACGCCGTGCCGCGGATCGTTTCCCGCCTTCTTCGTGTGCCGGATCACGTCCGCCGTAAAATCCGCGGCAAGGGCCGCGGCCCTCCGCAGGGAGAAGCCCCGCAGCATACCTCCCATGAGGACCGCCGAAAACAGGTCCCCTGTCCCGTGATACGAGGCGTCGACCTTTTCATTCTGGTAGACGAAATACGCGTCCTCCGTCCTGCCGGCGCCACCGGGCATTTCCGTCATGCCTTCACGGGAACCTTCGCCAAAGGCGGCACCCGCATCGTATCCGCAGACGCCCGTCATGCCCGCCGAAAGCGATACACCGGTGAGCAGCACACTGCCGCCGCATATCTTCGAAAGGCGCACAAGCATTTCCCGGACGCAGGCTTCGTCATAGTCCGTGCGGTATTCCATTCCGGACATGAGCGCACCTTCCGTCAGATTCGGCACGATCAGGTCCGCCATA
>JAFOIS010000116.1 GCA_017420605.1 Lachnospiraceae bacterium
CATGCCCCTCTTCCTTGTTGTAGCGATCGGATATCTCCTGCGCCGGATCGGCGTCATTGACGAAGTCTTTGCCTCCAAGATGAATCATTTTGTATTCTGGATCGCGATCCCCGTCATGCTGTTCCGGCAGATGGCGACCGCTGATTTCCGGACGTTCTGGGATACGGGCTTCTTTCTCTTCACATTTATCTGCACGCTGCTGTGCGTAGGCGTCGGCTGGTTTATTTCAAGATATCTTGATCCCAAAGAGGACCGCGCCGAGTTCATTCAGGCCACCTATCGCAGTTCCGTCGTCATACTGGGCGCTGCCTGCATGTCAAATGTATATGGAAATGTAGATACCCTGCCTCTCCTTCTGCTTGCCTGCGCTCCGGCCAATAACGTCGTTTCGGCGGTGATCCTGGAAGTCATGGGACCGGGTAAGGGTACGGAACAGCCCTCTTCCGGAAATGCCCCCTCCGACAGATTCGCGATGACGAAGAAAACGCTTCTCGCACTCGCGAAGAATCCGGTGCTTATCAGTATCCTTGCGGGTACGGTCTGGTCGCTGATCCGTATTCCCGTCCCGCAGATCATGGATTCCACGCTGAATCTGATCGGGAGCCTTGTCTCCCCCATGGGTCTCATCGCTATGGGCGCCGGCATCCGTCCGGAAGGGATAAAAGGCGAGTTTATGCCTGCAACGGTTGCCTCCGCCGTCAAGCTGGTGCTTCTTTGCATCCTGTTCGTTCCGCTTGCCGCGCTCTTCGGCTTCCGTGGTCCAAAGCTGCTCGCGATCCTTATCATGCTGGGATCGCCGGCCACGATCAACTGCTATACGATGGCCCGTGCCATGGGTCATAAAGGTGACCTGTCCGCCAATGCGGTGGCACTCTCCACACTTCTTGTCGCGTTTACGATGACATTCTGGATCTTCCTGCTCCGGACTGCCGGCTGGCTTTGAAACGATTTATTCACATTTGTTGTATCTGCGAAAAACAGCATTCTCAAGACCCATTCCCGTTATTGCTCTTCTTCCGCGCGGAGCAGTATCTGTCTGGCTTTTTTATACTTTTCCACGCGCTGCAGGGCTTTTTCGTCGATCCTGTCGAGTCTGCCGAGATCACTGTTATGCTCCAGGTCGCTGAGCTTGACGCGTCTTGCAACCGGGTTTTTGCTCAGCTTCTCCACATATGCAAGGTATGGGACGCTGTCATCATGCGTAAGACATGCGAGGGCATCCGTAACGGCCGCGGGAAATCCCATCTTCCGCAGATCTTCCAGTGTGTATTCCGAATCTTCCACGACGTCATGCAGGAGCGCCGCGGCCGTCGTGATCTCATCGGGCATACTTTCCGCCACATGGAACGGGTGGAAAACGTATGGCATGCCGCTTTTGTCGACCTGGTCCTTATGTGCCGCAAAGCACAGTTTCATTGCCTTTTTCGTGAGTTCCGTATAAATCATGTCTCAAGCCTCCTGCTGTTCTATCGCAATCATCGTCAGGCATATATCAGACCTGTTGCCATTCGAGTGCAAAGCCCGCAAGAAGGATAGCAGCCTTGCTCAGAACGGATTCATCCAGGACAAACCCGGGATGATGATGCGGATAAAGCGCCCCTTCCGGTTTAGCGCAAAGCATGAAGTAGAAAGCCGGGATACGGTCCGCGTAGCGTGCGAAGTCTTCGCCGATCATCGGGACCGGTTCGTATCTCTTCCATCCGCTCTCCGGATAAAGCTCCTCCGTGATGCGGCAGAACTTCCGGTATAACTCCGTATCGATCTTAGTTGACATAAGATCAATCGTCGTCTCATAATCCGCAGGATATCCCTCTGCTGCAGCTTCATCCACGATCCGGCGTACGCCATCCCGCAGTTCCTTATGTTCTCCCCTGTCAAAGGAACGGATCGATCCTTCGATCACACACGTCTCCGGGATCACATTATTACGTACGCCGCCCTGCACGACCGTGACCGCACAGACCGCATCGGGATGCGCTTCGGCCAGATCACGGATTTTTACGACTGCCTCACAGGCCTGATACACCGGATTGATACTGGTGCGTGAAAGACAGACGTGACCGCCGGTCCCGTGGAATGCGGCCCGGTACGCAAAAATGTTCGCCGAGGTCGGCATATCGGTCACCAGCACGTCCCCTGCCCTGTAGTCTCTGTCGATATGGCAGCCGTTATGCATGCCAATGATCGCGTCCGCCTGCGGTTCTTCCAGAACACCGGCCTCGATCATACGTCTCGCGCCGCCGTCGCCTTCTTCATAAGGCTGGAAAATGAGCTTTACAGTTCCGCGCAGTTCATCCCTGTGCCGCAGAATCAGTTCCGCCGCGCCGAGCAGCGCCGCAGCATGAAAGTCATGCCCGCAGGCGTGCATATTGCCGTTCTGTGACGCATACGGAAGACCTGTCTCTTCCCGGATCGGCAGCCCGTCACAATCCGCCCGGATCGCAAGGCACTTTCCGGGGAGTTCCCCTTCGATCAGCGCCGTGACCCCGTGGCCGCCGACTCCGGCAGTGATCTTTTCGATCCCGGTTCCGCGAAGGTATGAAATGACCGCTGCCTCGGTCAGGGGCGTATCCATCCGCAGCTCCGGGCAGGCATGCAGCGTTCTCCGGTAACCGGTCAGTATTTCCTGCAGGGATTCCCCTTCCTGTCTCAGACTTCGTTGCATGGTTTCCATCTTTTTCAGTTTCCTCGAGGCTTTGTTATTTGCCGGGCATCCGCAATTTCTTTATTTATTATAGCATTTGCAGGGTCGAAATCGAGAGATATCCGGACAATTCTCACACGCTTCTGAACCCGATCGTTTCTGAAAACATAAACGGGCCGCCATACGGCAGCCCGTTCCACGAAATTCTGATTATATGTCTCCTTTTCAGTCGTCCGTGGCCTTCACTTTTGACTTGAACTGGTCGACCATCTCGATCTGTTCCTGCTTTACACCCGCCTTGATGCCGAAGCCGGCAACAAAGCCGAGGATGCCGAGGATAAGCGCGACAAACACGGAGTTGATCCCGAACGGGCTCTTCAGGAATTCCCAGACCACGACGCCGATGATCGAAAGACCGAGCGACAGCGCGCCGGAAGCCGGGGTCGCCTTCTTCGAAAGCAGGCCGCCGTACAGCGGAATGATCATGCAGGTGATGCATGCGTATCCGAGCATGATCCAGGTCATGATGCTCGGCTGGAACTTAATGACAAAGTACGAAATGACCGCCGCGATCCAGACAAAGAGCTTGCCCGCGATGACCTGCGCCTTGTCGGAGATCTTCGGAAAGACCGCCTTCAGAAGGTCATGCGAGAACGACATGGACGCGGACAGATACATCGAGTTCGCCGTCGTAAGGACCGCCGCGATGATCGCCGCCGAATAGAGCGCGCCGACCGCCGGGCTGACCGTCTTCAGAAGCTCGACGATCACGTCGTTGCCGGCCAGGCCTTCCGGAAGGATGATCCTCGCGGAAATGCCCATCGCCGCGATCAGCAGGAAGCACAGCAGCGCGAGCCACGCCGCGGTGCGCGTCGCCCTGTTCGCGTCTTTCGGGCTCTTCGCCGCGTTGATCCTCTGGAACATGACCGCCTGGTCGGCAAGGCCCATGCCGAACGCGGAGATGACCGAACCCGCGAAAGTCAGGAACGGCAGCGTCGGCGCCGTAAGGCTCAGCATGTCAGACGGCAGTGCGCTCCAGCCCGCAAAACCGCCGGACTTCTGGAAAGCCGTCACGGAGACCACCAGCGCGCCGCCGATGATGAGGACCGCCTGGATAGCGTCCGTAATGGCAACGCCCTTGAAGCCGCCCAGCGTCGCGGTGATCGCGAAAAGCAGAACGCCGATGATCATCGCCCAGTTTTTGTCGATCCCCACATAGCCGCTGAGAAGCGTGGAGAACGAAGAAAGCATCGCGAAGCCGACGGCGATGCCGACGATCATGTTGATGATGCCGGAAATGAGTCTCGCGGCTTTACCGTATCTCTTCGAAAAGATATCGGCGATGGAGTACACCTTCAGTCTCCGTACACGCGCCGCAATGAAGTACGCCATGACGATCTGCGCCGCGAACAGCGCGATGAACATCCAGAAGTACAGCACGCCGTAGGTGTAGAACGAACCGACGTAACCCATCATCGTGCCGCCGCCGATCAGCGAGGCAATGATCGTACCGGTCAGGACGAACCACGGCAGCTTGCCGTCCGCCAGGGCATAGTCCTTGAAGGTTTTCGATTTCCTGCCGCTGATGACAACGATCGCGATGACCGCCGCCAGATAGATAGGAATCAATACTGCAGTTAAATTCATTTCTCCCTCCCTTCCGTCAGGAAACAGTTCCCGACCGGTTTATAAGTACCTTACCGGCAGAACCACAGGTAATACTGCCGTGATCTACAGCAACTATGCCATTCACAACGACCCAGGCGATCCCGGGATTCTCCGCTCTCGGATCCTCGTAGGATCCCCGGTCGATGATCGTGTTCCTGTTAAAGACGACGATATCCGCGTCCTTTCCTTCTTCGATCCGCCCTTTTCCGGTCATCCCCAGCATATCCGCGGGCATGGACGTCATTTTCCGGACGGCCGTTTCAAGATCCAGTACGCCCCGCTCCCGCACATAGTGTCCGAGCATGCGCGGATAGGTGGCGTAGCCTCTCGGATGGACTCTGTACTCCTCGGCATACAGCAGGGAATCCGTGCAGATGCTCACGAGCGGGCTGCGGAGGATCATTTCCACGGCTTCCTCCCGCATAAAATACAGCAGAACCATGACCTGCCCGTGATTGATCCGCAGCAGACGGAAGATCGTATCGACCGGCTCGATGTCCCAGAGCTCCGCGATCTCCCGCAGGTTTTTGCCCTCAAGGCTCCTGTCTTCGGGCGATCCGATGATCACGATCCCCTCGAACCCCGTGCTGTCCAGCGGATTCTGCCAGGTCCCGTCGTTATGCAGGATCTCATAACGGATCTTTTCCAGGGTCCTTGGGTCGTCGAAGCGCCGGATCATCTCCTCGAAGCCGCCGGCGGTATACCGGTACGGGATCGTCGTGGTCAGCGTCGAAGCGCCGGCGCTGTACGGATAATGATCGAGATAGACCTTGAGGCCTTCTTCGCGCGCTTCCCGGACGAGCCGGTGCACTTCCGGGATAAGGTGTTCGAGACGGATCCCTGTCACCTTATGATGGGAAATGATCGTGCGGACGCCCGTCCGTCTGGCCGCCTCTATCGTTTCCCGGACGCTTTCGATGACGAATTCGCCCTCGCTGCGGATATGCGAGGCGTAAATACCGTCATACTCCTTCACGATCTTAAGGAGATGCCAGATCTCTTCGTTCGTGGCGTTGCTTCCCGGGGCATAAACGAGTCCGGTCGTCATGCCGATCGCGCCGGCTTCCATCGCCTCGCGAAGGAGCGCGTCCATGCGTTCCGACTCTTCTTCGGTGAGAGGCGAAGGATCGAAGCCCTTCACGGCGATCCGGAGCGCGCCGTGCGCAACGTAGAACGCTTCGCTGATCCCGGCATGCAGGTCCGCCGCCGCTTCAAGGAAAGCGCGGAAAGTCGCATAGCTCTCCCATTGTTCAGGCGCCTTTATCCCCGCGGCAGCCGTTCCCACGTACTGCTTCAGATAGGGGAACGTCTCCGGAGCCACCGGCGCCATGCCGATGCCGCAGTTCCCGCTCACTTCCGTCGTCACGCCCTGCAGAAGCTTCGGGCGCATGGACGGGTCGTAATACATATACAGTTCGGAATGCGCGTGCGAATCGATGAATCCCGGACAGAGGACCTCCTCGTCCGAAAGTTCTATCACCCGCGCAGCTTCCGGGAATTCATCTCCGATATATGCGATCAGCCCGTTTTGCACGCCGACGTTCGCTTTTCGGCACGGTCCGCCCGATCCGTCGGCGATCGCCGCGTTGGTAAACAGCAGGTCCAGCATTTTATAATTCCTCCAGCATGGACGCCACAGCTCTTATCGCATCCATAAGGACCGGCAGGCTGTCCGTTTCCGGGAGCATCAGCCGTACCGCACGGGCGTCGAGACCCGGGTACGTCCGGCAGCTGACCGTCAGAACGCCGCATTTCCGGAATAACTCGAACAGGTCCGCCTCCGTGCCTTCCTTTGCTTTCTCTTTCGTATAGAGCATGAAGATCGGAACGGACAGAGACGTC
>JAFOIS010000117.1 GCA_017420605.1 Lachnospiraceae bacterium
GGCGGTGCGGCCGGGGACCGGGGAACAGCATCAACGAGCAGCGGTTCGGCCGGCGGCCGGACAGGAGGTACTTGCATGAGACTCATTCGAAATGAAATGCCCAATGTCTGGCAGGCACGCTGGATCGATCCGGAACTGCCGCACGACCCTGAAGAAAGGCAGCCGTCTTCCGTGCTCCGCCGCCGTTTTTTGGCGGAGGGTGCGGAAGGCGCCCGCCTTTTTATTACCTGTCATGGCCTTTACGAGGCGTATCTCAACGGGCAGCGCGTCGGTGATTTCGTCCTGGCGCCCGGAACCGGGGATTACACAAAGCGCCTTACGGTACAGTGCTACGACGTCTCCGGCCTTCTCCGCGCCGGCGAAAACGAGATCGTAATTACACTCGGCGACGGCTGGTGGCGCGGGAGCGTCGGCATCGACGGCCTGCGCAATTACTACGGAAGCGACGTCGCCCTGCTCTGCCAGCTGGAAGAGGGCGGAAAGTGCATCCTAACAAGCGACGGGAACTGGGAAGCCAGCAGCGAGGGTCCCGTCCGGGAAAACGACCTCCAGCAGGGCGAACGCTATGACGCCCGGATGGAGGAACCCCGCTCCTGGCACGGCGCTGCGGTCCGGGACTTCGGGTTTGAGAACCTCGCCCCGACGGAAAGCGTGCCCGTTCTCGAACAGGAGCGCTTCCCCGGGAAGCTTATCAAAACGCCGGACGGCCGGACGGTGATCGATTTCGGCCAGAACCTCGCGGGCTATACGTCATTTTCCGTCACGGCAAAGGCCGGGCAGAAGATCACGCTTTGGCACGGCGAGACCCTGGACGAAAACGGCAATTTCACCCAGACCAATTTCGATCCCGGCGACCGGAACAAAAACGGCGGCATTCCCCAGAAGATCGAATATATCTGCAAAGACGGCCTGAATACCTATAAGCCGCACTTTACGATCTTCGGCTTCCGGTATGCCCTGCTCGAGACGGACGCCGACCTGTCCGACGCGGTCTTCACCTCCATCGCCGTCTATTCCGAAATGCCGCAGACCGGGTTCTTTGAATGCGGCAATGCGGATGTGAACCGGCTCTTTACGAACAGCCTCTGGAGCATGCGCTCCAACTTCTGCGATATCCCGACCGACTGCCCGACCCGCGAGCGGGCCGGCTGGACGGGCGACGCAGAGGTCTTCGCCCCCACGGCCGTCTATCTTGCCGACTGCTATCCGATTCTTCGCAAATGGCTCGGGGAATGCCGGCTTGCCCAGGGCGAAGACGGCCTTGTGCAGAACATCGCGCCCGTCAACAACAAGGGCGGCATGATCTCGAACATGCTGCAGGGCTCCGCCGGCTGGGGAGACGCCTGCATCCTGGTCCCGTGGGTGCTCTATACGGCGTACGGCGATACGAAGATCCTTGCGGAAAATTACGATATGATGCGCCGCTGGATGGATTTCGTCGGAAAGCGCGCGGAAAAAACGCGGCTGCAGAACCTCGGGAATCCGTATAAGAAGTATCTCGTGGACGAAGGGTTCCATTTCGGGGAATGGTGCCAGCCGGACGTCGACAACACCGCGGCCATGAAGAAGACCATGATGCACGGCGCGCCCGAGGTGGCCACCGCCTATTATTTCCGCTCCGCGTCCGTTCTCGCGAAGATCGCGGAACTCCTCGGGAAGACGGAGGACGCGGAAAAATACAATCTGATTGCGGCGAACGCGAAACGGGCGTATCGTTATACCTGTACAAAGAACGGGAAGATCACCTCCGACCGGCAGTGCGATTACGTCCGGCCCGTCTCCTTCGGCCTTCTTGACGGCGAAGAGGCGCAGGCCGCGGCGGATACGCTGGACGAGATGGTGAAAAAGAACGGGTATCACCTCAACACCGGATTCCTTTCCACGCCGGACCTGTGCCGGGTCCTTGCGGACTACGGCCATACGGATACGGCCTACCGGCTGCTCCTTCAGGAAGAGTGCCCCTCCTGGCTTTACGCCGTAAAGCGCGGCGCGACCACGATCTGGGAGACCTGGGACGGCGTCCGTAAGGACGGCACCGTGCACGATTCCCTGAATCACTACTCCTACGGGGCGGTCTCGGGCTGGCTCTTCTTTGGCGTCTGCGGGATCCGCCTTACAGCCGGAACCCTCACCGTAAAGCCGCAGCCGGGCAGGGAACTCGGGTACGCAAAGGCCGAATGGCGGTCGCCCGCCGGTCTGATCCGGAGCGCCTGGGCATACGAAGGCGACAGGCTCCTCTTTGATATTTCCGTTCCGGTCCCGGCCGTAATCGAACTGCCGGACGGCACGTCGCATCACGTCACGAAGGGAGATCATCACTATGAAGTATTACTGTAATCCGCTCAACGTCAGCTACCGCTACCAGTTCAACCAGGATCCCCGCAAGGGCGGGGCGCTGCAGATCTGCCGCGAGGCGGCGGATCCGTCGATGATCTGCTTCGAGGGCCGCTATTACATTTTCGCGTCCATGACGCTCGGCGTCTGGGTCTCCGACGACCTTGTAAACTGGGAAAACCGGCGTCTGCCGGAGGGCCTGCCCTTCTATGACTACGCGCCGGACGTACGGGTGATGGGCGGGTACGTGTACTTCTGCGCTTCGAGCAGGGACTATAACTGCGACCGCTGGCGCACGAAGGATATCCTGAACGGGCCGTATGAGAAGATCGAAGGCAGCTTCCCCTTCTGGGATCCCAATCTTTTCATCGACGACGACGGCCGCGTCTATTTCTACTGGGGCTGCTCCAACGCAACGCCCATCTGGGGCGTGGAGCTCGATCCGGCGACCATGCAGCCCGCCGGGGAAAAGAAGGCCGTGATCGACGGCCATCCGTACGAGATCGGCTATGAACGGATCGGCGAGGACAACAGTACCCTGCCCGCCTCCGAAGAGACCATCGAGGCGATGTATCAGGCCTTTGTGAAGAGACAGGGCGTGCCGGAAGAATACATCCCGGCCGAAGTGCGGCCGCTCATCCGCGGGATGTTCAGCAACAGGCCCTACATCGAAGGCGCCTGGATGGACAAGCACTGCGGGAAGTACTATCTCCAGTACGCCGCCCCCGGCACCCAGTACAATACCTATTCCGACGGCGTCTACGTCGGCGAAAGCCCGCTCGGCCCGTTCCGCCTTGCGGAAAACAATCCGTATTCCCATAAACCGGGCGGCTTCCTGCCGGGCGCCGGCCACGGCTCGACCATGCAGGATGAACAGGGCAACTGGTGGCATACGGCGACGATGCGGATCTCCGTGAATCACGACTTCGAGCGCCGCGTCGGCCTCTGGCCCGCGGGCTTCGACGCCGACGGCGAGCTTTACTGCAACCAGCGCTACGGCGACTGGCCCATGACCCTCTCCGGCTTCCGTCAGGATCCCTGGCGCGATCCGGCCTGGATGCTGCTGAGCGCGCATAAGACCGCGGCGGCTTCTTCCTTTATGCTGGGGCACGAAGCGGATAAGGCCGTGGAAGAAAACGTACAGACCTGGTGGCGGGCCGCCTCCGCAGATCGCGATGAATGGCTGTGCGCCGATCTCGGCAAAGTCTTCGACGTGCACGCGGTGCAGGTGAACTTCGCCGACGATAAGATCGACATCCCCTGCCCCGGGGAGATCCGCCCCGGTTCCCAGGCGCGGTACATCGAGGAGCGGGACCTTGTCACGCGCTGGAAGCTCGAAGCGAGCACGGACGGCGAAAACTGGTTTGTTGTCGAGGACAAGACCGGCGTTGCGACTGACCTCAGCCACGACCTTGTGGTCCGCGAAGAGGGCTTTGCCGCGCGGTTCCTTAAGTTAAGCAATATGGAAGTGCCCTACGGGCAGAATCCCTGCATCTCCGGCCTGCGCATCTTCGGCCTCGGCGGCGGCGAAAAGCCCGCCGCGCCGGCCTTTACGGCAAAGCGCACCGGCGATCTCGATATGGAGGTTGCGATCGCGGAGCAGGCTGACGCCCTGGGCTACAACATTCTTTTCGGGTCCGCTCCCGAAAAGCTTTACCACAGTTATATGGTCTTTGCGCCGGGTTCCCGCCGCGTGGGCGCGCTCATCAAGGACAGAGAGTATTACGTCCGCGTCGACGCCTTCAACGAAAACGGCATCACGGAAGGGATCTGCGTTAAGCTTAGCTGAAAAAAACGTGCTGCGCATCGGCGGCAGACGGAACAGAAAAAGGAGACAGTATGAACTTTCCAAACGGCTTTCTGATCGGCGCGTCCACCGCGGCCCATCAGGTAGAAGGCAACAACATCCACAGCGACTACTGGGCGCAGGAACTGCTGCCCCACACGAGCTTCACGGAACCGAGCGGGCTTACCTGCGATCATTACAACCGCTATGAAGAGGATATCCGGCTTCTGGCCGGCGCCGGGCTCAACGCCTACCGCTTCTCCATCGAATGGGCGCGCATCGAGCCGGAAGAAGGCCGGTTCGATGAAAACGAGATCGAGCACTACAGAAAGGTCATCGCCTGCTGCAGGGAAAACGGCGTAGAGCCTATTGTGACCCTGATGCACTTCACTTCTCCCGTATGGCTCATCAGAAAGGGCGGCTGGGAAGCGGAAAGCACGATCGAATATTTCCGCCGCTACGCGGCCTATGTGACGGAAAAACTGGGCAGCGAACTGAAATACATCTGCACGATCAACGAAGCCAATATGGGCCTCCAGCTTGCCGCGATCGCCCGCCGCTTCCGTCTTATGGCGGAGCAAGCCGCAAAGAAGGCGGCCGCCGCGGCCGCAGAAGGCGCGAAAAAGGCCGAAGGCACAAAAGCGGCAGAAGGCGTGGCCGCCGGTGCGAAAAAAGCCGAAGGCACGGTACAGGTCGGCATGAACTTCGAGAAGATGATGGAAAACATGAAGTATGCCGCCATGGAGAACGCGCAGATCTTCGGGACGCCGCAGCCGCAGATCTTCGTTTCCTCCCGCACGCCCGAAGGGGACGCGCTCGTCTTCCGCGCCCATCAGGCGGCCAAAGCGGCCATCAAGGCGCTGTATCCCGAAATCAAAGTCGGCATCACCCTCTCCCTGCACGACCTGCAGGCGCTTCCCGGCGGCGAGGCGTTCGCGTCCGCTGCGTGGGACGAGGAATTCCGGCATTACCTGCCCTATATCGAAGGCGATGATTTCCTCGGCGTCCAGAACTACACCCGCACCCAGTACGGTCCGCAGGGCCAGCTGCCGGCCCCGGAGGGCGCGGAGCTTACGCAGATGGACTATGAGTTCTATCCCGAGGCGCTCGAGCACGTGATCCGGAAGGTGCACGAGGACTTTACGGGCGATCTCATCGTTACGGAAAACGGCGTGGCCACGTCCGACGACAGCCGCCGCGTGGAATTCATCCGCCGCGCGCTTGCGGGCATTGAAAACTGCCTTGCGGACGGGATCCCCGTCAAGGGCTACTGCCACTGGAGCCTCATGGACAACTTCGAATGGCAGAAGGGCTACAGCATGACCTTCGGCCTTATCGCGGTGGACCGTGAAACGCAAAAGCGGACGCCGAAGGAAAGTCTGTCTTTCCTCGGCAGCTTTGCAGGCTGAAAAACGTAAGATAGTAAAGCCATCTTGTTAAAGCAGGTCCGCCGGTCACGCCGGCGGGCCTGCTTTTTGGGTCCGCAAAGCTCGTCTTTTGGTTTTTTCCTGCATGCTTTTCCCGCCCATGGACTATTTCGGCAGCC
>JAFOIS010000118.1 GCA_017420605.1 Lachnospiraceae bacterium
AGTTGAATGATACACCATTTCTGGAGTATCGTTCAAGTATTACATCTTGTTCTTCTGAGAATCTGAACTACTTTATATTGATCTGCGTTTATCACTGCTTACTCATTTACCGATTTTCATATCTGAATATAACAATTTGCACCAACAATCTTCTCCTGAAAATCTGGTTCTCCAGTCAACATGAAAACATTGGTATACTGTTTTTCTGTGAGTCGTAACAATCTTACCGTACCTGACTTCGGTGCAACTTCTTCGATTCTTCGGTAATGTTTTTCTGCTGCTTTTCTATTCTGAACGATCCGCATAAAAACTTCCGGAGCAATCCGTATATACCCATCCTTTTGCAGAAACTTCCGTAGGATCGTGTATTCCGTTTTTGTTCCCCATTTATTTGTGGGGCTCAGGATTGCCAGCAGCCTCATTCTGTGATGCTTTCCATGTTTACGATGCAAGCATATCCGCAAGGTTCTTCGCGACCGCCTGTATGAAGGCCTGCGAGTCGAGCACCGTAACGTCCGGAAGGGACGTGATGCGGGCAAGGTCGCCGGTCATCTCACCCTTCTCGATCGTATCGAGCGTCGCCTTCTCCAGAAGGTCCGCGAAACGCGCAAGGTCGGCATTCCCGTCAAGCTGTCCGCGTTTGCGGAGCGCCCCGCTCCAGGCGAAGATCGTCGCCACGGAGTTGGTCGACGTTGTTTCCCCTTTCAGGTACTTATAGTAGTGCCGCTGCACCGTGCCGTGCGCCGCTTCATATTCGAAGTTTCCATCCGGCGATACGAGCACCGACGTCATCATCGCGAGCGACCCGAATGCGGATGAAAGCATATCCGAAAAAACGTCGCCGTCGTAGTTCTTGCAGGCCCAGACAAAGCCGCCTTCGGACTTCATGATGCGTGCGATCGCATCGTCGATCAGCGTATAGAAGTAGGTAATACCTTTTTCGGCAAACGCCTCTTTGTACCCCTCTTCGTAGACCTGCTCGAAGATCTCGCGGAATCTGCCGTCATAGGTCTTGGAAATGGTATCCTTCGCGGAGAACCAGAGATCCTGTCCGGCCGCGAGTGCGTAGGAAAAACAGCTTTTCGCGAAATTCCGGATCGACGCATCCGTATTGTGGACGCCCTGCAGGATGCCCGGGCCGTCAAACGTAAAGACCGTCTTTTCGGTCACGGTACCGTCTTCGGCGGTGAAGACGAGCTTCGCAGTCCCTTTACCGGGGACGCTGATCTCGACGTTCTTGTAAATATCCCCGTAGGCGTGCCGCGCGATGGTGATCGGCTTCTTCCAGCCGGAAACGACCGGGGAGATCCCCTTCACCAGAATCGGCGCGCGGAAGACCGTCCCGTCGAGTGCGGCGCGGAACGTCGCGTTCGGCGACGGATACAGTCTTTTCAGGTGATACTCTTCCATCCGCGCCCTGTTCGGCGTGATCGTCGCGCATTTCACCGCGACGCCGTACTTTTTCGTCGCTTCGGCCGCCTCGTAAGTCACCCGGTCGTCCGTCTCGTCACGGTGCGGAAGGCCGAGGTCGTAGTATTCCGTCTTAAGATCCACAAATGGCAGGAGCAGATCTTCTTTGATCCACTGCCAGAGGATCCTTGTCATCTCATCGCCGTCCATCTCGACGAGCGGCGTCGTCATGGAGATCTTTTTCATGTTCTGTCCTTTCTCATTGGGTCTTATACGCGGTGGTACAGCGTCTTCGGCTTCTTCTCTTCTTCGACCGGCTCCGGGAAAAGGGCGCTGCCCATCTCTTCCAGTTCATCGATCGTGACGCCGAGCTTTGCGCATTCGGCTTCCGTCATCCGCCTCAGCTCGCTGTTCGTAAGGACCGTGACACGCCCGTCCTCGTACTCGCGGTCGACCGCTTCTTTCATTTCCGCGACGATCCGGGTGTGCTTGTCGACCTGCTTGTCCTTCGGGATCGCGTAATGCGTGTTGATCCACCGCGCGATGCCCGCAAGGCCCGAGGTGTTCGAGATACTGACTTCCGGCACGCGGTTCAGGTATTTCTCCGTGTCGAAGATGTTGTAGATCTCCTCGTTCTTGAGAAGCCCGTCCGCGTGGATGCCGGCGCGCGTCAGGTTGAAGTTTTCCCCGACGAACGGCGTCATCGGCGGGATATGATAGCCGAGTTCCTTTTCATAGTACTCCGCAAGCTCCGTGATGACCGTCGTATCCATACCGTCGAGCGTGCCGCGGAGCTGCGCGTACTCGAAGACCATCGCCTCGAGCGGCGTATTGCCGGTACGCTCCCCGATCCCGAAGAGCGACGTATTGACCGCGCAGGCGCCGTACAGCCAGGCCGTCGTGGAGTTGGAAACGGCTTTGTAGAAGTCGTTGTGTCCGTGCCACTCAAGGTACTCCGACGGCACGCCGGCGTGCGTCATGATGCCGTAGATGATGCCCGGAACGGAACGCGGAATGACGGCGCCGGGATAGTTGACGCCGTAGCCGAGCGTATCGCAGCAGCGGATCTTGACCGGGATGTCATACTGCTCGCCGAGCCGTACGAGCTCGTAGCAGAACGGGATGACGTAGCCGTAGATATCCGCGCGCGTGATGTCTTCGAGGTGGCAGCGCGGGCTGACGCCGATCTCCAGGCAGTCGCGGATGATGTACAGGTAATGCATCATCGCTTCGCGCCGCGTCATGTGCATCTTGTGGAAGATATGATAGTCCGAGCACGAAACGAGCACGCCCGTCTCCTTGAGGCCGATGTCCTTGACCAGCTGGAAATCCTGCTTGTTCGCGCGGATCCAGCTCGTGACCTCCGGGAACTCGTAACCGCGCGCCAGGCATTCCTCGACCGCCTTCCTGTCCTTCGAGCTGTACAGGAAGAACTCGCTCTGGCGGATCTTGCCCTGCGGTCCGCCGAGGCGGTGCAGGTAATCGTAGATCGTCACGATCTGCTCTGTCGTATAGGGTTCGCGGGACTGCTGTCCGTCGCGGAACGTCGTGTCCGTGATCCAGATCTCCTCCGGCATGCGGTGCGGAACGACGCGGTCGTTGAACGCGACCTTCGGGATCTCCGTGTACGGGTAAAGGTTCCGGAACATGTTCGGGTTTTCCACGTCAACGAGAGGATACATGTGCTCCTCGAGTTCCAGAAGATG
>JAFOIS010000119.1 GCA_017420605.1 Lachnospiraceae bacterium
AACGGTTGATCTTCATTTCCGGATCGAGACTCATCACATACCGTACGAAAGCAAGATCCCCGAAGGGGACCCTGGCTTCCAGGGAGTTCACCGAGATACAGCGGTCCGCCCGGAGCACGTCGTACATGTGCAGCTCCCGGATCCGTTTTACCGCTTCTTCCTGAAACGCCTCGGCCGACGGCGCGAAATCGGTATATTTATAACCGAAGAGCTCGTCGGAGATCTCGCCGGTCAGGAGCACGCGGATCTTCGTATGCTCATGGATCCATTTGCAGACGAGATACATCCCCATGCTGGCCCGGATGGTGGTGATATCGTAGGTCCCCAGAAGGTTGATGACCTCCTCCAGCGACGAAATGACCTCTTCCGGCGTCATGAAGACCTCCGTATGATGGCTGCCGATATAGTCCGCCGCCTGCCTTGCGTACTTGAGGTCGATCGCGTCCTCACTCATGCCGATGGCAAACGTCTCGATCGGCGTTTCGCTCTCCCGTGCCGCAATGGCGCAGACGAGGGAGGAGTCCAGCCCGCCGGAAAGCAGGAACCCCACCCGGGAGTCGGAGACGAGGCGCTTTTTCACGCCGCCGATCAGTTTTTCCCGGATCTTTGCGCAGGCCGTCTCCAGGTCGTCGCTGCAGACCGTATCCACCTTCGCGATATCGCAGTAGCAGATGAAACTGCCGCCTTTATAGTAGTGTCCCGGCGGGAACGGCAGGATCGTTTCCGCAAGCCCGACGAGGTTCTTCGGCTCGCTGGCAAAGAGGATCGTGCCGGAGGCGTCATACCCGTAATAAAGCGGACGGATGCCGAT
Organism: Lachnospiraceae bacterium; assembly: GCA_017420605.1. GTDB lineage: Bacteria > Bacillota > Clostridia > Lachnospirales > Lachnospiraceae > Chordicoccus. The sequence continues at coordinate 812 of JAFOIS010000119.1, forward strand.
GGGATCGCGCGCCGCTATAAATTCCCGGGACCTGCCGTCGAAAATGATGCAGACGAACTCCGCGTCCAGCATGGAAAACATGTCCGTGCCGTATTCGAAATACATCGGCAGAAGGATCTCGCAGTCGCTGCCCGAACGGAAAGCATAGCCTTTTTCCCGAAGGCGCTCCCGCTCCTTTTCAAAGCCGTAGAGTTCGCCGTTGCACACCGCAAAACTTCCGTACAGTTCGAAGGGCTGCATGCCCTCCGGCGTCAGCCCCATGATCGAAAGCCTGTGGAATCCGAGAAGCCCCTCCCCCGTATCAACGATCCGGCTGTCATCCGGTCCCCGGGATTTTGTACGGCGGAAACCCTCCGCAAACTTTTCCGGATCGGCGTCCGCGCCGCACCAGCCCATGATCGAACACATATCTCATACCCTCCGCTCTGTGGATGGCCGGCATTCCGCGCATGGAACGCCGGCCTTTGGTCCCTTATTTCACGCTGAACAGAATGTCGCCGTAAGTCGGGAACGGCCAGTAGCTCTTCGCCGTCAGAAGCTCCGCCCGGTCGCAGGGGATCCGAAGCTCGCTCATCTTCGGGAGCACGGTGTCCCGGATGGCCTCCGCTTCCGAAACGATCCCCTCCGCGTCCGGGATCGCCAGCACGGCCTCTTCCAGCGCGTCGGTCCTTTCCGTGATCGTATCGGTCAGCGCGGAAAGCTTTGTCACAAGCTCGGTCTCGTAACTGCAGGCCAGGTCCGGAAACAGCGCTTTCTTCTCCGAAGCCTGCTTCGCAAGATCCGCCGTAAAACGCGTAATGGCCGGCGCGATCCTTTTGTGGACCATGTTGACCATGGTATTGGCCTCGATCAAAACGCTCTTGCAGTAATTCTCCAGCATGATGTCGCGGCGGGATCTCAGCTCATCCTCCGTGAAAACGCCGAGGCCGGTGAGCATCCTGACGTTCTTTTCATCCAGAAGGTGCGGCATGCAGTCCGCCGTGGTCCGGTAGTTGAGAAGCCCGCGCTTTTCCGTCGCCTCCGTGATCCAGGCGTCGTCATAGCCGTTTCCGTTGAAAATGATGCGCCGGTGGTCTTTGATCGTCTGCCGGATCATATCGTGCAGCGCCGTCTCGAAATCCTCCGCCTTCTCCAGACAGTCGGCGTAAATACGCAGGCTCTCCGCCACGGCGCTGTTCAGCATGATGTTCGCGCAGGCGATCGAGTTCGAAGAACCCAGCATGCGGAACTCGAACTTGTTGCCCGTGAAGGCAAAGGGCGAGGTCCGGTTCCGGTCGGTGGTGTCCCGGTTGAATTTCGGAAGGACGTCCACGCCCAGCTTCATCTGCATCTTCTCCGTTCCCAGATAGGGCGTGTCGGTCTCGATGGCCGCAAGGACGGCGTCCAGTTCATCCCCGAGGAAAATGGAGATCACGGCGGGCGGCGCTTCGTTGGCGCCGAGCCGGTGATCGTTGCCTGCCGTGGCGACCGAGATGCGCAGAAGATCCTGATAATCATCCACCGCTTTGATGATCGCGCACAGGAACAGCAGGAACTGCGCGTTCTCATAGGGCGTATCCCCCGGAGAGAGCAGGTTCTGCCCCGCATCGGTGGCGATGGACCAGTTGTTGTGCTTGCCGCTCCCGTTTACGCCGGCAAAGGGCTTTTCGTGCAGAAGACATACCAGGCCGTGCTGTGCCGCCACTTTCTGCATGATCTCCATGGTCAGCTGGTTGTGGTCCGTCGCAATGTTCGTGGTCGTGTAGATCGGCGCAAGCTCGTGCTGGGCCGGGGCGACTTCGTTGTGCTCCGTCTTGGCAAGGATCCCCAGCTTCCACAGTTCGTCATTGAGATCCTCCATGAAAGCCGCCACGCCCGGCTTGATGACGCCGAAGTAATGATCGTCCAGTTCCTGTCCCTTGGGCGGCTTTGCGCCGAACAGGGTGCGTCCCGTAAAGCGCAGGTCCGGACGCTGTTCGTACATTTCTTTTGTGATCAGGAAATATTCCTGCTCCGGACCGACGGAGGAGACCACCCGCTTTGCGGCCGAATTGCCGAAGAGCCTGAGGATCCGGAGCGCCTGTTTGTTCAGCGCCTCCATGGAACGCAGCAGCGGCGTCTTCTTGTCCAGCGCGTGTCCGCCGTAGGAGCAGAACGCCGTGGGGATGCAGAGCGTCTTTCCCTTAAGAAAAGCATAGGAGGTCGGATCCCAGGCGGTGTAGCCTCTCGCCTCGAAGGTGGCCCGAAGTCCCCCGGAGGGGAACGAAGAGGCGTCCGGCTCGCCCTTGATCAGTTCTTTGCCCGAAAACTCCATAATAACGCTCCCGTCCGGCGACGGTGCGATAAAGCTGTCGTGCTTTTCGGCGGTGATGCCGGTGAGCGGTTGGAACCAGTGTGTGAAATGCGTCGCGCCGTTGGCCACCGCCCAGTTCTTCATGGCCTCGGCGACAGCGTTGGCGACGCCGATATCGAGTTCCATTCCTTCGTCGATCGTCTTCCGGAGGGACGCGTAGACCTCCGCCGAAAGCGTCGCCCGCATGATACGGTCGTCAAATACCCTGCTTCCGAAATAATCCGATACTGTACTCATTTTCCTTTCTCCTTCTCTTAAAACAAGTAAAGGCAAAGACGCCTCCGCATAAACACAAAAGACGTCTTTGCCTTCTTATCAGTATCCGTTCCTTCTCCTTCCGGAAAAGGAAAAAGGGCTTCTTCGAGCTCATTCACTCAAAGACGCCCTTGCCTTTATGCGTGATAATATACACGCGCCCGCCCCGGGTGTCAAGCGGCAAATTACGGAATCTGTCAAGCGGCAAATTCCGGAATCCTGCTTGACATTTTCTTCCGCGGGTTTTATATTCTTTGCAAATGAGCAAAGGCGTTCATTCCCGTACAGAGTTCTCTGTGCGGAAATGAGCGCCTTTCTTTTATTCCTGAAAGGATTCCTGAAAATGATGAAAGAAGGTCAGGTGCGCATTCCCTCCGGATGCGCGATCGCAGCAGTAATCGCAAGGGACGGGAGCCGGATGACCGGCGAAATGATCGCGGACGCCATGAAACCGATGCATGAGCGGTCGAACGGCCTCGGCGGCGGCTTTGCCGGTTACGGGATCTATCCCGATTATAAAGACTTTTACGCGCTGCATATGTTTTTTGACAGCCGGGATACCAGAAAGAGCTGCGAAGCTTTTCTGAAGGAATATTTCGAGATCGTCCATTCCGAGCGGATCCCGACCCGGAAAATACCCGCGATCACGGACGAGCCGATGATCTGGCGCTTCTTTGTCGCGCCGCTGAAGTCCATGCTGGCGAGCCTCCAGCTCGACGAAAAAGAGTTCGTCGCCCGCGCCGTGATGAAGATCAATACGGATCTTGCCGGCGCCTATGTGTTTTCCAGCGGTAAAAACATGGGGACGTTCAAGGCGGTCGGTTTTCCGGAAGACGTCGCCGTCTTCTATAAACTGGACGAGTATGAGGGTTACTCCTGGACGGCGCACGGCAGGTATCCCACCAATACCCCCGGCTGGTGGGGCGGCGCGCATCCCTTCACACTGCTGGATTATTCCGTCGTGCACAACGGCGAGATCTCCTCTTATGACGCCAACCGCCGCTTCATCGAAATGTTCGGCTACAAATGCACCCTGCAGACGGATACGGAGGTCATCACCTATATCCTGGACTATCTGGTCCGGGTGCAGGGTCTTACGCTCAAAGAAGCCGCGAACGTGATCGCCGCTCCCTTCTGGAGCACGATCGAACGCGAAGCGGACGAGGAAAAGAAGAAGCGTTACGCCTACCTCCGCACGGTCTTCCCGAGTCTTCTCATAACCGGTCCGTTTTCCATCGTTCTCGGCTTTTCGGGCGGCCTTATGGCGCTGAACGACCGCTTGAAGCTCCGTTCCATGGTCGTCGGCGAAAAAGGCAGCCGGGTATTCATCGCCAGCGAGGAGGCCGCCATCCGCACCATGGAGCCCGACGCGGAGAACATCTGGGCTCCGCAGGGCGGGGAAGCGGTGATCATCAAAGTGAAAGAAGGTGCTTACTGATGGGCGTGGATTTCATCTATCCGGAATTTGAGGTCGTCCGAAACGAAAACCGCTGTATCGCGTGCCGGGTCTGCGAACGGCAGTGCGCCAACGAGGTCCATATCTACAGCCCCGAACGGGGCGCCATGCTCAGCGACGAGACCCGCTGCGTCAACTGCCAGCGCTGCGTCTCCCTGTGTCCCACAAGAGCCCTGAAGATCGTCCGCAGCGACTGCAGGCTCCGCGAGAACGCCAACTGGTCCGACCAGACGATCCGCGAAGTGTACAAGCAGGCGGGAAGCGGCGGCGTACTGCTCTCTTCCATGGGAAATCCCAAGGACTTCCCGGTCTACTGGGACAGGATCCTCATCAACGCTTCCCAGGTGACGAACCCGCCCATCGATCCTTTGCGCGAACCGATGGAGACCCGCGTCTTTCTCGGAAAGAAACCGGACAAGATCCGCAGGGATGAAAACGGCCGTCTCCTCTGCGGCCTTCCGCCGCAGGTCAGCCTTTCCATGCCGGTGATGTTTTCCGCCATGAGCTACGGCTCGATCAGCTATAACGCCCACGCCTCCCTGGCGCGGGCCGCCACGGAACTCGGGATCCTCTATAACACGGGCGAGGGCGGCCTGCACGAGGACTTTTACAGGTACGGTCCGAACACCATCGTGCAGGTGGCGAGCGGACGCTTCGGCGTACACGAGGATTATCTGGAAGCCGGCGCCGCGATCGAGATCAAGATGGGCCAGGGCGCGAAGCCCGGGATCGGCGGGCATCTCCCCGGCGCCAAGATCGTAGGCGACGTATCCAGGACCAGAATGATCCCGGAAGGGTCCGACGCCATTTCCCCGGCGCCGCACCACGATATCTATTCGATCGAAGACCTTCGCCAGCTCGTCTATTCCTTAAAGGAAGCCACGGAATACAGCAAGCCGGTCATCGTGAAGGTCGCCGCGGTCCACAATATTGCGGCGATTGCGAGCGGCATCGCCCGGAGCGGGGCGGATATCATCGCGATCGACGGCTTCCGCGGCGGCACCGGGGCCGCGCCGACCCGCATCCGGGATAATGTGGGCATCCCCATCGAACTCGCCCTGGCCGCCGTCGATCAGCGGCTGCGGGACGAAGGCATCCGCAACAACGTATCCCTTGTGGCCGGCGGTTCGATCCGCAGCGCGGCGGACGTCATCAAAGCGGTCGCGCTCGGCGCGGACGCCTGCTATATCGCCACGGCGGCCCTGCTCGCGCTCGGCTGCCACCTGTGCCGGACCTGCCAGAGCGGCAAATGCAACTGGGGCATCGCGACGCAGCGTCCGGACCTGGTAAAGCGCCTCAACCCGGACATCGGAAGCATGCGCCTCGTGAACCTGATGCGCGCCTGGAGAAACGAGATCATGGAGCTCATGGGCGGAATGGGGATCAACTCCATCGAAGCCCTGCGCGGAAACCGGCTGATGCTGCGCGGCGTCGGGCTGAATGAAACGGAGCTTCGTATCCTGGGCATTGCCCATGCGGGAGAATAAACCTATGAAACGTGTCTATGTCAATGAAGCATGGTGCCTCGGCTGCCATCTGTGCGAGTACAACTGCGCCTTCGCCAATTCCGGACTGTCCGATATGGTCCTGGCGCTCAAAGGCAGGCCGATCTACCCCAGGATCCACGTCGAAGGAGATGAAAAGATCACCTACGCCGTCTCCTGCCGCCACTGCGAAGACCCCGTCTGCGTCAGAAGCTGCATCGCGGGCGCGCTTACGAAGGAAGACGGCGTGATCCGGATCGACAAAAACAAGTGTGTCGGCTGCTTTACCTGCATCCTCGTATGCCCTTACGGCGCGCTCTCGCCCGGCGAGACCGGCGTCATGCAGAAATGCGAACTCTGCCTGGAAAATGCCTGCGGGGAGCCGGCCTGCGTGCGCGGCTGTCCCAACAGGGCCATCGTCTATGAAGAACGGGAGGAAGCGGTATGAAGAGATATGTCATCGCCGGCAACGGCGTGGCCGCCGCCGGCTGCATCGAGGGTATCCGCAGCGTAGATCCCGCCGGGGAGATCACGGTCATTTCGGAGGAAAAGCACGCGGTATACTGCAGGCCGCTCATTTCCTATTATCTCGAAGGAAAGACCGACCCCGGCCGCATGGCTTACCGGAGCGCGGATTTCTATGACCGCAATAACGTCCGCGTTCTGTACGGGAGGAAGGCGGTCCGCCTCCGTCCGGAAGCACGCAAGATCGAACTGGATGACGGTACATGCGTCCCCTATACGGATCTGTGCCTTGCGGCCGGATCTTCTCCCTTCGTTCCGCCCTTTGCGGGACTTGATACCGTAAAAAACAGGTTTTCCTTTATGACGCTGGACGACGCGCTGTCTCTTGAAAAGGCGATCGGCCGGACGAGCCGCGTTCTCATCGCGGGCGCCGGGCTGATCGGCCTCAAATGCGCGGAGGGTCTTGCGGGGCGCGTCGCCGGCATCACGGTCTTTGACCTTGCGGACCGCGTGCTCTCCAGCATCCTCGATAAGGAATGCGCCGCGATGATGCAGAAGCATCTCGAACAGCACGGGATCCGGTTTTATCTTTGCGACAGCGCGGAACGCTTTACGGAAAACACCGCGTATATGAAGAGCGGCGCGAACATCCCCTTCGACGTTCTCGTCCTTGCGGTAGGCGTCCGCGCCAATACCGCGCTCTTCCGGGAGGCCGGCGGAGAGACGGACCGCGGCATCCCTGTGGATACCTCGATGCGGACCGCACTGCCGGCCATCTACGCCGCAGGAGACTGCGCACAGGGCATGGATATTTCGACCGGTCAGAAAAGGGTCCTCGCGATCCTGCCGAACGCCTATATGCAGGGCCATACCGCCGGCGTCAATATGGCCGGCGGCAGCGAGGTCTTCGACAAGGCGATCCCCATGAACTCCATCGGCTTCTTCGGGCTGCATGCCATGACGGCGGGCTCCTATGAGGGAGACGTGTATGAGGAAAAAACGGAAAACTCCCTGAAACGGCTGTTCACAAAAGACGGCCTCCTTAAAGGGTTTATCCTGATCGGCTGCAATGAGCGGGCCGGCATCTATACATCGATGATCCGGGAAAAGACGCCTCTTGCCTCGGTCGATTTCGATCTCATGAAGAAAGCTGCTTCCACCGCCGCATTTCCGGCGGCGGTACGCAGAAAAATGTTTGGGGGTGTGGTATAATATGAACCTGATACATGCGGAAGGGCTGACGCACCGGGAACTGAACGACGCCATCCGCGGCGCGCAGGGCGCGTGCACCGTCGAAGGGTGCCGCGGCCAGCGGTTCATCGCGGCCGGCATGAGCGGTATCGAACTTACCGTCGGCGGAACGCCCGGCAACGCGCTCGGCGCTTACCTCAACGGCGGAAGCATTACCGTTCTGGGAAACGCGCAGGACGCCGTCGGAGACACCATGAACGCAGGGACGATCGTCGTCCGCGGGAACATCGGGGACGCTGCCGGCTATGCCATGCGCGGCGGAAAGATCTACGTCGGGGGCAATGCCGGATACCGTGCCGGCATCCACATGAAGGCCTACGAGGAAAAGATCCCCCTGATGGTGATCGGCGGCCGTGCGGGCAGTTTTCTCGGCGAATACCAGGCGGGCGGCGTGATCGTCGTTCTCAACCTTCTGGCGCCGCAGGGCAAATGTGTGGGCTATTTCCCGTGCACGGGCATGCACGGGGGAAAAATGTTCCTCCGTTCCGCATGCGAAACTGTGGTTTTCCCGAAGCAGGTCTGCCCCCGTCCCGCCTCGGAAGACGATCTGCGGGAGCTTCGTTCTTATATAACGGAATACTGCGGGCTTTTTGATCTGGACACGGAGGAGGTCCTCTCCTCTCCTTTCACCGTCGTAACCCCTGACAGCAGCAATCCCTACCGGCAGATGTATGTAGCCAACTGACCCGCGAGGAGATCATTATGAAGTATTCAAAGGATGAGATCATACAGTATGTGCAGGAAGAGGACGTGAAGTTTATCCGTCTTGCCTTCTGCGACGTGTTCGGAAAACAGAAGAATATCGCGATCATGCCGGATGAACTTCCGCGCGCCTTTGAATACGGCATTTCCTTCGACGCCTCGGCCATCGCGGGCTTCGGAGACGAGACGAGGAGCGATCTTTTTCTGCATCCGGAACCGGAATCGCTGATGCCTCTCCCCTGGCGTCCCGAACACGGGAGCGTCGTCCAGATGTTCTCGAACATCACCCATCCGGACGGAACGCCCTTTCTGTGCGATACGCGAAGCCTTCTCAAGGAGGCCGCCGCGGAGGCGGAAAAAGCCGGCCTTACGTTCACCTTCGGCGCCGAGCAGGAGTTCTATCTGTTTAATCTGGATGAAAACGGGATGCCGCTGAAGGTGCCCTGCGATAACGCGGGCTATATGGATATCGCGCCGGAAGACCGCGGTGAAAATATCCGCCGGGAGATCTGCCTTACGCTGGAGCAGATGGGCATCCGCCCGGAAAGCTCCCATCATGAGGAAGGTCCCGGTCAGAACGAGATCGATTTCCGTTTCGACGAGGCCCTGCCCGCGGCGGATCACGCCCTGACGTTCCAGCGCGTCGTAAAGACCATCGCCCACAGGAACGGGATGGCGGCGGACTTTTCTCCGAAGCCTCTGGAAGACCTGCCGGGGAACGGCTTTCATATCAATATGTCTGTCCGTCCGTGTGCGGATGACGCCGTTTTTTCGCATATGATCGCGGGGATCCTCCGGAACGCGGGCGCGATGACGGCGTTTCTGAACCCGACGGAAAACTCCTACCGGCGGCTCGGAAGCCACAAGGCGCCCCGGTACGTCTCCTGGTCCGCGGAGAACCGTTCGCAGCTCATCCGGATTCCGGCCGCTTACGGAGAATACCGCCGTCTGGAGCTCCGTTCTCCGGATCCTTCGGCCAATCCTTATCTTGCGTTTTCACTGATGATCTATGCGGCGCTCGACGGGATCCAAAACCGCCTGCCGCTTTGCGCGCCGTCCGATCTCAACCTTTATGCGGCGGATCCGAAGGCCCTGTCCTTACTGGAAATGCTCCCGCAGAGCTTTGAGGAAGCCTGCCGCAGGGCGTCCCTGAGCGATTTCATCAGAAAACATATCCCTGCGGAGATCCTTTCGATCTACTGCGGAAAATAAAAAGACGCGTCAAAGAGAAGGGACAGGCATTCCGTATGAGTCTCATGGAGCGGGTATACAGCGTTCTTCTTGTATCCGCATCGGAAAAACTGAATACCGCCCTTACGGAGCTTCTGCCGGAAGCGCGCTGCGATACGGTCAGGACCGTTTCCGGTATCAGCGCGGGGAAACGCGCATGGAGCGAGCGGAGTTATGACTTTGTCATCATCAACTCTCCTCTGCCCGACGATACCGGGATCCGTTTTGCCATCGATACCGGCAGCCTGCCGGACGTCGTCGTGCTGCTCCTGGTCCGCTCCGAGCTTCACGCGGAGATCCGCGAAAAGGTCGCGGAACACGGTGTGTTCACCCTTTCCAAGCCGCTCTCCCGCCCTGTTCTTCTGTCTGCGCTCGACTGGATGGCGGCAGTCCGGGAACGCCTCCGGAAGCTTGAAAAGAAGACCCTTTCCGTAGAGGAGAAGATGGAGGAGATCCGGCTGGTCAACCGTGCGAAATGGCTGCTCATCTCGGAGCTTAAGATGGAGGAGCCGCAGGCCCACCGTTATATCGAAAAACAGGCCATGGACCGGTGCGTCTCAAAGCGGGAAGTCGCGGAGGAGATCATAAAAACCTATTCGTAAACACCGGCAAAATACAACAGGAAAAACGACCGGACTGCCGCATCTGCAGCAGTCCGGTTTTTCATTTCGTGTTTGCCGGTGATCCCTTACGCGCCGTAGATCGACTTTCTTGCGCCTTCGATGAGGTTCATCGCGTTGTTGTACATGATGTCCTCCACGTCCGCGCGCGTCAGGCCGAGCTTTTCGCAGGAGCGCTTCAGGGCGAGGAGCTCTTCATAGGCGAAGAAGGTGATCTTCTTCGCTTCTTCTTCGCTCACCTCGCGGAGATGCGGATCCTGGGACGGATCGCCGTAAAGTCCCGGAGGCACCAGGTTGATGTAGGTCCCGTTCTCTTCGATCCGGTGCGTACGCATGCGGAGGATCGGCATATCGAGACCGAACATCGCATGCTTCGGGCCCGCGTTCTTAAGAAGTTCCGTGATCGCGAATTCACAGCAGTTCGCGCAGAAATCATACATCGTCTCCGGCTCTTTGTTCAGGTAATCCGTGAACGCGTTGCCGACGTCCTCCTTCACATAGGCGCGGCCGATATGCGCGATGATGAGCCGGACGTTCGGGAACTCCCGGCGGATCTCAAGGATCTGCTCGAGGTTGACCGGGTCCTTGAGACGTCCGTCGCGCGGGATGTGGCACATGCAGATCGCGCCCATCTCATTCAGCCGCTCAAGCTGGTACTTCGGGAAGAAATCGAAGATGCGGATCTCCTTGCGCGGGATATAGGCCGGCGCGAGGTCCAGATAGCTCTTGAGGCCGAGGAAGCCGCCTTCGCGGATCTTTCTCTCCACTTCGTCCGCGCTCTGCGTCGGATGGCTGTAGTACAGCGAATAGAACCCGACCCGCTTCGTTTCCTCGGATACGTAGTTGTTGACCGCGTCGCCGAAGCCGTTGTTGGAGAAGCAGAGCGCCTTGACGTCCTTCCCCGGGAACATGAGCTGATAGGTCTCCAGCAGTTCCTCCATGCCGTAGGTCTTCGCCACAAGGCCGGGCCACGTCACGGTACGCTTTTCTTTCTTCGGATCCGGCGGCGGCGCCGGTTTATTGAACTCCGGTTTGCCGATATGGCAGTGCACGTCGAGGATCTTCTCCGGGAGGAAATCCTTAAGCTCTTCTTCCCATATCTTCTTGTCATAATCCGTTACTTCAAAAAGTGCCATGGTTCGCTCCTTTCAGCAAGTCTCGCATCTTCCGTCATCTTTTGTAAGGATCCACGCTGAACGAATTCGGCAGTGTCGGCGCTTTCCCGTCGACCGCATAGGGCGTAAGGTCATTGAGACGCGCCTTTTCGCGGTCTTCCTTATTGCGGAAATCCGGGATCTCGAGTTCCTTGCTGCCCTGCACGATGCTCTGCCAGCCGAGGATGCCGATCGCGGCAAGCGCTGCGGAACGGTACACGTTCATGTACGGTTCGCGGCCGGCGAGAATATCGTCGACGAAGGTCTTCGTGACCCAGTAGTCCGCGCCGCTGTGCTCGAAGCCTTCCGCCTTTTTGCCTTCCGGCGTCATTTCCGGCGTATAGACGCAGCCCGTACCGAACTGGCGGTTCTCATCGGTCAGTTCCCACGGATTCATGACAAGGCGGACGTCGTTGTTGCTGCCGCGGACGCTTTCAATACCGCCGCGTGTGCAGCCGAGCCGGTACCAGTTGCCCTTCGGTCCGAACGCGCCGCAGCCGCCGACGCGGAAGACCGAGCCGTTTTCCATTTCCACGATCTCGATGCCGAAGCGGTCGCCGCCCATACCCGGGATGCCTTCCTTATACTGCCAGCCGGAGGCCACCTTGCCGATGACCTTTTTCGGCATCAGGTCCGTGATCCGCATAAGGGGCGCCATGGCGTGCGTGCAGTAGAAGGTGCACGGCGTCAGCGAACGCCAGTGGGTCGGGCCCGGATTGTAGATCGCGTTCTCGGCGGCGTTCATCGGATGGATGTATTCGCCTTCGGCGAAAACGACCGTGCCGAGCTGTCCGCTCTGATAGACGCGGCGCATTTCCATGTTCGCGCGGAAGAACGGATAGTTCTCGGCCAGCGCGTAGAAGCATCCGGACGCCTCCTGCGCTTCCACCAGTTCCACGCATTCCTTCAGCGTGACCGCCGTCTGGGTCTCGGAAAGCACGTGCTTGCCGGCCTTCAGCGCGCGGATCGCGTACGGCGCGTGCTCATGGAAGAAGTTGCACAGGATGACCGCGTCGATCCCGGAATCGAGAAGCTCGTCAAAATCCCTGCAGACCTTGACGCCGTCGCCAAGCTCGGCCTTTGCCTGCTCGATGCGCCGCGGATCCTGGTCGAGGATCGATACGACCTCGGCCTTATCGTTGATGAGGATCGTACGGATGTATTCCAGTCCGCGGAAGGTACCGAATACGCCGAACCTTACTTTGTCTTTCATGTTTTGCTTCCTTTCTGCATGCCTCTTATTTTCGTCCGGTCCTTTGCGCCGAAGATTTCATCCGTCTCCGGCATTTCCGGCCGGCATTTTGATATTACCCCTTGACCGCGCCGTTGACCAGCCCCGCGACCATGTATTTGCGCAGCAGGGAGAACAGGATCATCGTCGGCAGGATCGCAATGATCGTGCCGGCCATCAGTTCGCCCCACGCGATATCATAGCTCTTGATCAGGGAATACAGGGCGACGGCGATCGTCTTTTTCTTTGTGGAATCGAGGAACAGGTTCGCCGTTCCGAAATCGTTCCAGGTATTGACGAAGTCGAAAATGAGGACGGACGCGATGCCCGGCAGCATCAGCGGGACCGAGATCTTGATCATCGTCTGCGGCCGGTTGCAGCCGTCGATCAGCGCCGCCTCCTCAAGAGAAGCGGGAACACCGTCGAAGAAGGACCGGAGCGTGACGACCGAGTACGGGATGACGCCTGACGTATACAGGAGAAGGATCCCGGGCACCGTATTGATAAGGTGCATCTTTGACATCATCTGATACTTGATCGCGAAACCGCAGACGCCCGGCAGCATCTGTGTGCCGAGGAAGAGCATAAGCAGCCAGTTCCGCCCTTTAAACCGCATGCGCGAGAGCACGTACGCCGACATGACCGAAATGATTACGCCGATGAGGGACGCGATGCCCGCGTAAGTGAAGGAATTCGTAAAGAAACGGATAAAATTGCCTTTTACCGCGATATTGAGATAATTCTGGAAGGTCGGGTTCTCGGGCCAGTAAATGACCGGGAACGCGTAGATCTCCGCCTGCGAGCCCTTGAGGGACGTATTCAGCATCCAGTAAAACGGGAATACCGTCACCACAAGATGGATGATCAGAAATGCAAACCGCAGGACCTGCCCGACCCAGAACTTCGGATCGCTTCGTTCTCTTTTTGTGATCTGCATATCAGTCGTCCTCCGCAAACTTGGTGATCTTCAGATAGAACAATGTATAGAGGACCATGATCAGCGTACAGACGATACTCGTCGCGCTGGCTTTCCCGTAGCTGCCGTCCATCAGCTGATAATAGATCTTCGACGTCAGGATCTGCGTCGATCCGGCCGGACCGCCGCCGGTCATCGAAATGATCGTGTCCGACCCGGTAAAGATCCAGATGACACGGAGGAGCGTCGTGAGGATGATCACGCTCTTGATGTGGGGAAGCGTCACCGCTTTGAACTTCGCGATCCTGCCGGCGCCGTCCATCTCCGCCGCCTCATAGAGTTCCTGCGGAACGCTCTGCAGCGCCGCCGTGATCATGATGGTAAAGAACGGTATCCCGTACCAGACCATGGCGACGATTACGCAGAACAGGGCCGTACTGCTCGAACTGAGCCACCCGAATGGCTCTTTCAGGATACCTGCTTTCACCAGGAGGTCGTTGATCACGCCGCCCATGCCGTTGAACATCCAGCGCCACATGATACCGATGACGAAACCGGAGACCGCCCACGGCGCGAACGCGACGCCCTGGTAGATGCTCCGCCCGCGGAACGCGCGGTTCAGCATGAGCGCAAGCGCGAAGCCGATGATCAGCTGCGGGATCAGCGCCCCGAGGACGAACACCAGCGAATTCCACATCGTCCGGTAGAAATCGTTGAACGGGCCCGGCTTGAACAGGTCGATGAAGTTCTTGAAGCCGACATATCTGACACGGTTGATGTTCTGAATATTATAGTTGGTAAACGCCAGCCGAAGACCCGCGATGACCGGATAGTACATCTGCCAGATCACCAGGATCACCGCCGGCAGCACCATCAGGGTAATGAAGACGGCGTCCCGCCGCCTCCCCTTCTTGCTGATATCTTCGATCGTAGGGTCGACTCTTCTCATAATTGCGGCTCCTTTTTCGGGAGGATGTTTCAAAAAAGCGGGGCGGCCCGCAAGCTGCGCCTCCGGGCCGCCACTTCTGCCTTACACAATTATATGCGCTGTGACAGCGGCTGTCTTACCAGAGCTGGCCGCGTTCCTTGTACGCTGCCTCCCAGGCGCTTGCCCAGTTGTCAAGCAGGTCTTCCGCGGAGACTTCGCCCTTGAGGTATTTCTGCAGATATTCGTCTCTGTCTTCCGTCTCGACGATATCAGAGTATCCAAGGCCCCAGCTGGTGAAGACACGGTACTTGCCGGTCTCGTCCATCTGGTTGAATACGCTGTAGTGGCCGGAGGAGAAGTAGCTGTTCTGCTCGATCGTGGTCGTGTGGATCGGAATCAGGCCGGTCGCTTCGCAGAAGGCGCCGTTGTTTTCAGCGGAGGAGAGGTATTCCATGAACTTGATGGCCTCGTCCTTGTGTTCGCACTTCTTCGTCAGCGCCCATCCGCCGTAACCGGTCGGCTGCGAGCCGTAGCCGGACGGGCCGATCGGGTAGTTGCCGACTGCCCAGACGTTCGGGTCAAGGCCGCTCTCGCAGGACTGGATAACGTCGTTATCCTGCAGGATGATCGCGCACTGGCCGCTCATGAAGCCCTGGACCATTTCCGCGAAGCCCCATGCGATGGAGTCGGACGGCGAGCACTCTTCATAGACCTTCTTGTAGTATTCCAGCGCTTCGACCGCTTCCGGCGTACGATAGACGGACGTGCCGTCCTTCAGGAAGCCGCGGTAGTTTTCGTTCTCGCAGAGGTCGTCGCCGATGAAGGTCAGCAGGATGTTGTCATAGACGTTGGAGCCGCGGGAGCCGCCGCGGAAGCCGATGCCGTAGATGCCGTTTGCCGGATCGTTCAGCTTCTTGCCGATCTCATACCAGTCATCATAGGTCCAGAGTTCCGGAGCCGTGATGCCGGCCTTCTCGAAGAGGTCCGTACGATAGAACAGAAGTCTCTGATAAATGCCGTACGGGATGCAGTACTGGGTCTTGCCGTCCTGCGACAGGCAGGTCATTCTGCCCTTCGCGGCGTCGGACAGGGTGTTCATGCCGTCCCAGTCTTTGAGGTAATCATTGAGGGGCTCGATCCATCCGTTATTCAATGCCGACGAGAAAGAGTTACCGGTATCGATGATATCGAGCTGCTCTTCACTGTTCAGCATGTTCAGGATCTTGGCATCGGAACCCTCCGCCGGCGGGGAGATCAGTTCGATCTCGATGTTCGGATTCTCTTTCATGTACGCGTCGATGATCTTGTTCAGCGCCGTCGTACGGTTGTCAGCTGCGAGCGAGTCGATCATACGGATAAGGATCTTCTCGCCGGAGGGTGCTGCACTCTCGGAAGCCGGGGCCGCTTCTCCGCCGGAGGATGCCGGGGCTGCGCCGCCGCAGCCCGCAAGCGTGGCCGCGATCATGCAGATCACCAGGATCAGTGATACCAAACTCTTTTTCATTCTGCACTCCTTTCTTGTGCCGGTATGGTCCGTATTTTCATATCGGACCGTTCCGGTCGCCTTAGGTTCTATCTTTTTCCGAAGCTGCGACGCTTCGAAATAAGCTCATTCATCCAGCAGCGCAAACGCCTGCTTAAGATCTGCCAGAAGGACGTCTGCCCCTTCCAGCCCGCAGTGGATCCGGATGAGCCCGCGCGATGCGCCGTACCACGCGGCGTATTCGTCCGTCTTTCCCCAGAGCGGCATGACGATCAGGGATTCGAAGCCTCCCCAGGACGGGCCGAGTTTGAAGACCTTCATATGCTCCACGACCTTCACGGCCTCTTCCGTCGTTGCATTGAGTTCGAAACTCAGAAGTCCGGATGATCCGCTCTGCTGTTTTTTCACCAGCTCATACTGCGGATGCGAAGGAAGTCCCGGATAGTAGACCTTCTTCACATGCGGGTCCTTTTCGAGTTCCTGCGCGACCTTCAGGGCGATCGCTTCGTGCGCCTTCATCCGTACCGGCAGGGTCCGGAGCCCGCGCATCAGAAGCCACGCTTCCATGGGTCCCATGATGCCCCCGAACAGCGTCTTCAGGGTCTTGAGCCGCTCGATCAGCCGGTCATCCGAGGTCACCAGCACGCCGCCCAGGATATCGCTGTGCCCGCCGAGGTACTTCGTCGCGCTGTGCATGACGATATCGATCCCCATCGTGAGCGGCTTCTGGAAGATCGGAGAACAATAGGTATTGTCGATATAGGTAACGATACCCTTCTCTTTCGCGATCTTCGATACGGCCTCAAGGTCGACCAGCGAAAACGTCGCGGTACCCGGTGATTCCAGAATGATCAGCGCGGTATTATCGCGGATCGCGTCCCGGATCTCGTCCGTGCTCCAGCCGTGGACGAAAGTGACGTCCATGTTGAGGTCCGGTTTGCAGTACTCTTCAAGGAACGTTCCCACACATCCGTAGGCATTGTGCACACAGACGACGTGACTTCCCGCTTTGCAGACCGCCATGATGGCTGCCGAGGCCGCGCCCATGCCCGACGGATAAAGGAACGCCCTCTTTCCGTGTTCCAGCGCCGCGATCTTCTCCTCGACGATCTTCTCGTTCGGGTTGCCGTACCGTCCGTAAACGAACGCCCCGTTCGGATTATGCTGGTATTCCTCCATGTTGTCGAACGTATGCAGGGACGTCAGGAACACCGGCGGATTCAATGCATAAAGATACTTGCTGCTGTCCTCTCCGGTATGCAGCGGGATGTAGCTGTCATTTTCAAAATACGCTTCGTCAACAGAATCACTCATGTCCGTTTATTCTCCGCACTGAAGACTTGCTGCAATGAAAACGCAGCCCGTTTCGCGTCTTACTGAGCACGTGAAGCGGGACCGGGAAACCTGTCAACATAGTATCCCCTTTTCGTCAATGTGTCAATTATTCCTTTGATTTATTGTGTCTTTGTTAGTAATATTAACCCTATTGTGAAGTCAATTCAGCGGAATATGCTTCTCCACCGGAGGGAATGCGATCCAGGCAACAAGATGCGACCAGAGGGATACGCCGAAGAGGAAAAAGAAAGACAGGGAATACGGAAAAAGAAGGAGCTCCAGCGCGAAAAAGCCGAAGCCGATGAGAAGACACAGAAAAGATTCCCGTACGTAAACGAGCATCAGCTGGAAGGAACGCTTTACGACTTCGAAGAACGGCAGATCCGCGACTGCCTCGATGACCCAGACGTAGCAGCTCATCACATAAACGACCGCCATCTGGACAAGGGAGATGCCGCGAAGGATCCCGATGAGAAGCCCGGAAGAGGACTGCGCGGTGCCGTACGCCCAGTGGACGTAGGAGGCCAGAAGAAACAGCGCCCCGAATAAGAGCCCCGTACGCAGGGACGTCAGGAAAGAGGCGCGGAAATAGGCCATAAAATCCCGGAACAGAAACACTTCGCGGTCCCTTGCGCGTTCCGTCGAGATCTTCATCATCGCGGTCAGCGCCGCCGGGATCGTTACGACCGGCCAGCTTACGGCAAGAAAGAGGAGGTTCATTTTCACAAGAAGAAAAAGATCCTCCTTAAGAAGTTTCAATAGACGATTCTCACGTTTCACGCCCGATATCTCCGTAGATCTCGAAAAACTGTTCGCGCTGCCGGACGCTTACCGCACCGGTATGATCTGCGAAAAGCCTCGGCGGCCTTCCGCATCGCACACTTCTACCCGCACAAAGGTCTCGTTTGCATGGATCCGGTGCACCGCGCCCGTGAGCGCCTCGCCGGACCGCGTGCGGTCCCAGATAAACGCCTGGTCTGAATAAAACACGATCTGCCGGACCGGGTCGCATTCCACGACGATACGGTCATCCTCTTTTTTCACGAAAAGGCGCGGTCCCTGCGTCGCAAAATACCGCTTTGCGCGGAGCGATGCAAGGATCGCCTCCCGGGTACATTCCTCCGCCTGCACAAAGATATAACTCCGGCAGACTTCGGATTCCGTATAGAAATGCACGTCGTCGTCCGCGACAAGCCCCGGAAAACGTCCGCGGCTTGCGACCTGATCCACCAGAAGGGAGCTGTCCGGCCGGCAGTTGTGCGGGAAACCGGATACCGAATTGAAAATCTCCGTCGCGTCATAACCTGTGAGCGCCATCATCTGCTCACAGGTATTGAGACTCCAGGCCGGATGCGCGAGAACGGCATAGCCGTCCGCCCGGCGGATCGCGTCGATGATCTCCTGCGGCCCCGCGCCGTGCGTAAGTTCCGGCTCTTCCGACGCCGCGATCGAGAGAATGTGATAGATCCCGGACGAGGCGATCCTGCCGGAATCATATTCGCAGCCGGAAAGAATAAGGATGCCGTCCGCGATCTGCTCCGTGCCATACTGCCAGTGATCGGTGCGGGCAATAAAATCATACCCGGCTTCGCGGTAGATCCGGTATGCTTCCTCCGGGTCTTTCCGTCCGTCTGAAACCGTCGTATGCAGGTGAAGGTTGCCCTTCCACCATTTCTTTCCGCTTCTGTCGATAAACACGGCTGTCTCCCTTTTTTGGCTGCTGACGCTTCGGGGAATCCCGTCCCGGTTGGTCTTAGCGTATGCTGTGCCGCGGAACCGGCCATTTTCACCGGCCCGTTTTCTATCCTGTATCGTAATCTATTACGGCGCGGGATGCAAATACAACTTGTGCGTCGCATTTGGCGGACCTTTTGCGCGTTTTCCAGGATCACACAGGAATGCATAGCCGCACAACGAAAAAAGTCAGAGCATACACTCTGACTTTTTTGAGGTGCCTAGTTTCGGAATCGAACCAAAGACACGAGGATTTTCAGT
>JAFOIS010000120.1 GCA_017420605.1 Lachnospiraceae bacterium
TCGCAAAGAAGCTTGGCTTCGACGTGCTGAAACCGACGCCGGATCTTGCGGCGGAGCTGAAAAAGCGCTGGGGGAGACGCGCGAACTTCTGCATCGACGCAGCCGGCGGGCAGCTCGGGTGTGCGGTGGACGCCGCGGAATACTGCGGGAAGATCCTGTGCTTCGCATCGCCTAGGGTGCTGAAGCAGGATACGAACCTCGGCCCGATCCAGGGCAAGGAACTTGAGATCAAGGGTTCGTTCATCATCAAGGATTCCATGCCGCGTTCGATCACGATGATCGAGACGAACGCGATCGATTTCGATCCGATCATCACGCACCACATCACGCTGGACGAGGTCGAAGAAGGGATCCGGCTCATGAAGAGCGGGGAAGGCATGGAGATCATCATCCACATCGGGGACAGATAAACCGGGACGGCGCAGGAGATGCGGCCGGACAGCGCAGGCAGGGAAGGTCCTGCGAAAGGAGAAGTTATGTACGAAAAACTGAAAGTCTTATTCGTCGGCGGATCGGGAGTCATTTCACCGGCGTCGGTGGCGCTGGCGAAAGAGCGCGGCTATGAAGTCTCCGTGCTGAACCGCGGCAATCATCCGGAACGCATACCGGAGGGCGTTGAGAATATCATTGCGGACTATTCCGACGAGGCGGCTTGCGAAAAAGCTTTGGAAGGAAAGAAATTCGACGTGGTCGCGGACTTCCGCGTATTCACGGCGGACGATATGAGAAAGGCCATCCGCCTTTTCGGAAAGCGCACCGGGCAGTACATCTTCATTTCCTCCGGCACGGTCTATAAAAAGCCGCTCGCGAAGTTCATCATCACGGAGGACGCGCCGCTCGGGAATCTGCACTCCTATTACGCACGGAACAAGCTGGCGGCGGAAAACGTTCTGCGCGAAGCCTTAAAGGACGGCTTCCCCGGTACGATCGTGCGCCCGTCGCTCACTTATGCGGACTGGAATCCGATCATGTCGCTCCGCGGCAAGACCCCGTATTCCGTGATCGACCGGATGCGGAAGGGGAAAGAGATCGTCGTGCAGGGCGACGGGACGAGTCTGTGGACCATCACGCATAACACAGACTTCGCAAAAGGCTTCGTCGGCCTTTTCGGCAATGACCGTGCGATCGGCGAGGCGTTCCACATCACGCAGGACGAAGTGCTCGACTGGGACCGCATCTATACCTATCTTGCGCACGCGGCCGGCTGCGAGGCAAGGATCGTGCATATCGCGACGGACTTCATCGGCTGGGTGTCTCCGGAACTGAAGGAAGGCCTTGCGGGCGACCATTCGGTGAGCGCGGTTTTCGACAACTCGAAGATCAAATCGTTCGTACCGGATTTCAAATGCACGGTGCCGTTCGAAGAGGGCGCGAAGCGGTGCATCGCGTGGTTCGACGCGGATCCGAAGGTGCGCGAGATCGTGGATCCGGAATTCGGGCCGAAGATGGACCACCTGCTCAAGGTCTACCGCGCGGGGCTGGAATAACGGCCGGCCCGGGGCGCCGGTACAGTCTGTATCAGCAGTATAGAGTTATAGGACAAAAAGCGTTGGTAAAAATCGCTGTACCCTTTGATTTTTCAGGGGGTACAGCGATTTTATGTTGTCTGAGTGAAAATGAAAAAGGAGAGTATTATCAGGCGCGCCCGGTCATACGTCTGTACATGGCGTCCACTTCGGTGATATCAAGGTGACACGCGAGGATATAGGGGCTTTCTCCCTCATCCCAGTGGCCGTAGGTCATGGTCAGGATCCTGCCGTCGGGCAGCAGCTCGAGTCCCGGATAGGCGCAGTCGTAAAGTTCTGTATTCCGCTTGAGAAGAATGTGATACTGCCCTTCCTTCCCGGAAATCAGGTCGTCGTAGGTCCCGACCCAGGCGATCCAGTCGCCGCGGGTGTTGGAAGAATACGCCATGTCCCGGTAAGTGATGAAGAGGCGTCCGTCCGGAAGATAGCATGCGGTATGACGGTCCCCGGTCAGCGCGGCGGGAAGCTCCGCCGGTTCGGACCAGGTTGTGCCCATGTCATCGCTGAACATGATCATGCTGTTCATTTTGCGCGAGTTTTCCCGCATGAGCACCGACAGCTGTTTTCCGTCCGGCGAGGGCACGATGCAGGGTTCGCAGAGTCTTGCCTTCGGGTGGTTTACGATCACGCGGGGCGAAGACCAGGTCCGGCCCCCGTCTTCCGTCATGATCTGATAAAGTTCGAAATGCCCGTCCGGGAACCGGTTCGCGCTTTCCGTTTCGTAGATTTTCTCCCATTTGTCACCGGGCATGGACTTCGGCTGGACAAACCAGTATTTTCTTTCCGCGCCCCAGGTTTTGCCGCCGTCGGTACTCTCAAGCCAGGAGACGCTGCTTCTCCGGTCTTTTCCCTCCCCCGCGGCGAAGACCTGCCAAAGAAGGTCGTGGCCGCCGTGGATGAAACGTCCTTCATCATGGAACATGGCAAGATACTTTCCCGGTCCCAGGCAGATCATCGTGCTCAGGAAAACGATCCCGCCGTGATCGAAATCTTCAAATTCCGACCAGGTCCTGCCGTCGTCCTCGGAAAATGCGCGGTGCGCCGGATACCCGCCGGAAAAGAGGCAGAGGCGCTTCTTTCCGTCTGCGTCCGTCATGTGATAGAGAGTCGGGCATTCCATGGAATATGACCAGCTTTCCGGCACCGGAAGGCGGCCGGACCAGGTCTTCCCGCCGTCATCACTTCGTTTCAGGACGATCGGACCCATGCCGTGGCCTTTGGGATAGACGGCAAAGACCGTTTTCCCGTCTTCCAGCATCGCCGTCGTCACATGTCCGAGATACTGGCCTTCCTCTCTGTCGACGACGGTGTACCAGCCGGTGTGGTCCGAGATATCGATCGTCGGGATCGTAAAGTATTTCTTATTCATCATTCAGCCTTTCTGCAGCGCGCCGCCTTGTCTGTCCTGATTATAATAAAGAGAATGCCGGAACGGCAACAGGGGTATCATTTCATGAATAATATTTTGCGGTCCGGCACTGCATCCTGTATACTTCTGGGTGTAGAATATATGACCGCACCCGGCCAGAAGGAGGACACATGAAAAAAGCGGAAATTATATTGGAAGAACCCTCAGTCATCGCGCAGGCAGATCCCTCGGTCCGGCGCTGGGGACCTTTCCAGTTCCCAAATATTGAACGGCTTTCGGACGGACGACTCCATTGCAGTTATCATATTGAAGCCGATTCCGCCTCCGCTTATGGCAAGAGCCGCGGAAATGCCGTTTCTTCTGATGAGGGCAGGACCTGGGAACCGTCCGATGTCGATACGAAAGAAGGACTTCTTCTTCCGAACGGCGACCGGATCATGGGAACGAGTCTCGTTCCCGCCGTGCCGGATCCCTCAGAGCTTCCGCCGAAGCGGATCTGCGAGGCGCTTCTTAACTCCGGACGCGTCTCCTGTTACGATCCGGATGAGATCCCTGCCAGATACAACGGTTATTATCTTGCCCGCAGAAAAGCCGGATCGGAGGAATGGGTCAATGAACGGCACGATTTTCACATTCCCTTCTCCGTGAGGATCCTTTATCACAATATGGGCGGCATCCTCCCTTATCAGGGCTTCTCGCGCATCCGGCTTGCGCCGGACGGCACAGTCTTTGGAA
>JAFOIS010000121.1 GCA_017420605.1 Lachnospiraceae bacterium
GCCCTTCGCAAGCTGTACGGCGCGGATGTCTTTCGGCAGAAGGCAGACCCCTTCTCCCAGTACAAGATCCTCTTCCTCCGCGGCGCCGGTCTCGTCGATCCTCTCAAGTCCGAGCAGGACGGCGACGGCGTCGAGAAGTCCGGAGCCGCAGATCCCGCGGGCCGGCGCATTCCCGATTGTATGGAGCCGGATCTCCCCGTCTTCCTCCCATACCCGGTCGACGGCGCCTTCTTCGCTCCCCATGCCGCAGGAGATCCCGGCGCCTTCGAACGCCGGACCCGCTGCGGTGGACGTTACAAACAGCGTTCCCTTATGCCAGAGCGCGATCTCGCCGTTCGTCCCGATATCGCAGAGCAGCGACGTCTCTTCCTTCCGGCACATGCCGGAATGCAGGACCGCCGCCGTGATGTCCGCGCCGACGAAGGCATTCATACAGGCCGGAAGATAAGACGGGATCCCGAGGATATCTTCCGTCCGGTCAAAAAGATCGTCCGCCTCAAAAGGCGCGTGCGAGAGGGATACCGGATCCTTTCCGCAGAGGAGATACAGCATCGTGGTATTTCCGACAATGACTGTTTTTTCGGCTGCCGCGGCAGGATCCACGTCTTCCGGTCCTGGAAGATCCTGCCGGCCCGGCGCCGCGCAGCCCGCTTCCCGAAGGGCTTCCCCCAGCATGCTGCCGAGCGCGCCGGTAACTTCGTTTTGAAGCGTCGCCCCTTTCCCGGTGAGGGCTGCCTGGATCCGTCCCATGACGTCAGCCGCCTCCGCGCACTGCGGGTTAAGGAGCCCCCGCTTGGCAAGACATTTCCCGGAGGAGAGGTCGTAAAGCGCCAGTGCGAGCGTCGTCGTGCCGATGTCTATGGCCGCGCCGAAACGTCTTTTTCCGTTTTCCGGAACGACCGCTGCCTGCGGTATATCCGACGCAAAGGACAGCTCGATCTCGGCCTTCTTCTCTCCGTCCGGAAGGATGACTTCCGCATCCCCGGTAAGATACGTCTGACAGGCGAGGCGCATCCCCGCGCCGGATAGAAGGACCGCGCATTTCCCGCAGACGCCCCGCCCGCCGCAGGGCCGGGCCATGGAGAGGCCGGCATCGCGCAGCACCTCCCAGAGAGGCGCCGGCGCCGTAAAATGTACCGTGTGTACGCAATTCCCCTGCCGTATCGAAAGCGTTGCCATAGGATGCTCCGTATCGAAAGATGCTCCGCAACGAAAAAAGCCGCCGTATTCCCCTTAGGCAATACGAGACGGCTTTCCGGTTTACTCGTGATAAAGAATGAGGCCGAAATAGGTGACCGTATTCTGGCCGTTGATATAGCGCAGAGGCGTTTTGGAAGTCGTCTGATAGACGTCGATCCCGTAGGCCTCGAGGGATGAGATGGCCCGGTCCGGAAAGCGGCAGGGCTTATCATCCAGAATGGCGCAGCGCTCGCACAGTTTGCAGCCGCCCGCGGAAAGATGAAGGTAGTCTCCCGGAAATGTTTCCCGGAGCATGCCCTCGATCCGCTGGCTGAGCTCCGAATGGATCCGCTTCGACTCGATCATTCCCTCGATATCGAAGCTGTCCTCCAGTTCCCCGACCGTCTGGTAAAGCACACCCATATCATAGGTACGGATGCGCGCCATGAGGTCATCGATCTCTCCGACAGCCGGCGGACACACCCAGCATTTCCCGTACATGCCGCACCGGTTGTCGGCGCACATGTCCCGGAAGGCCGCGGACGTAACGACGTCCGATGCCGGTATGGGTGCGGCGCGCAGCGCACCGGCTGAAAGCACCTGCGCGATCAGGTTTTCCGCAAGAGAGGACATGCTTATTCCTGTGCCTTTTTACAGAACTCGGCAGCCACTTCGGAAGCCGTCGCGGCGTCGGGCGTATAGGCGTCCGCGCCGATCTGGTCGCAGAATGCCTGGGTAACGGGCGCACCGCCGATCATGATCTTGACCTTGTCGCGGATACCGGCCTCTTTGGCGGCCCGGACGACTTCTTCCATCACGCCCATCGTGGTGGTAAGGAGCGCGGAGCAGCAGATGATCTGGCAGTCCTCTTCGACCGCGGTGCGGATAAAGGTCTCCGGCTCCACGTCGACGCCGAGGTCGATGACCGTAAGGCCCTTGCCTTCGAGCATCATTTTCACGAGGTTCTTGCCGATGTCGTGCAGATCCCCGCGGACCGTCCCGATGCAGACCTTGCCGGCCGCCGTCGCGCCTTCGGAAAGAAGGAGCGGCTTAAGAAGCGCCGCGCCCTTGTTCATGGCGCGGGCCGCGACCAGAACTTCCGGTACGTAAACTTCGTTATTCTTGAATTTTTCGCCGATGACGCTCATGCCCGAAAGCAGTCCTTCTTCGAGGATCTGTTTTGCCGGGATCCCTTCGTCGATCGCCTGCTGTACGAGCTGCGTTACGATCTTGGCCTTGCCTGCCTGCAGCTGTTCAGAAATCTGCTGTAGATCCATTTCCTGTACCTCTTTTGCATTGATTTTGCTATCTTTTCCGGTCCGGCCATATAAGCCGCCGGCCATTGTTTCCTTATCTTTGCCGCTGTTTTACGGATGCGGCTGCCCGGCGCGTTTTCGTATGCGCCCGCACGGCGCAATTTACGGATACGGTCCGTCGGGCACCTTATTCCTTCATGCGCGATGCGAGTTCGCGGATATAGGACGGGTCGCTGCCGCAGCAGCCTCCGACGTAATCCACGAAATCCAGCGCCGGCATCACGTCGTCCGCAAAGACCTTCGAATCAAAGGTCGTCCCCGTCGTCCCGTCCGCCGCCAGGATCGGCTTGCCGGCGTTCGGCTTGAAAATGAGCGGCAGATCCGTCTTGCCGACGAATTCGCGCATCACCGGGACGGCAAGATCCGGTCCGAGCGAGCAGTTCATGCCGATCGCATCGATGCCGAGCGGGGTAAGCTCGCGGATCGCATCCTCGACGGAGTTCCCCATGATCGTCCTGCCGCGCTTCTCGAACGTCAGGCTGCAGAATACCGGCAGATCGAACTTCTTCGCCTGTTCCGTCGCGACGCGGAGCATCGCCAGATCCATAAACGTCTGGAGATAGATGATATCGGGTCCTTCCGCAACGCCGGCGGTGAGGAATTCCGTATAGATCTCCGCCACTTCGTCTTCTTCAAGATCGCCGTAGGGCTCCATAAGCTGCGGCAGCGGGCCGGCCGCCAGGGCGATCTTCACGTCACGGCCCTTCAGCGCGGCTTTCGCAAGGCGTACGCCTTCCGCCACGACGTCCGGCGCCGCATAAGGAGACGAGCGCTTCACGGCCGGGCCGTTCGCGCCGAACGTATTGGTCAGGATGATTTTCGCGCCTGCGTCGGCATATTCCTGCGCGAGTTCTCCCACGATCTCCGGATGCTGGAAATTATAGACCCAGACCGGATCCTTCTTCCACCCGTGCGCATCGGCCTTGGCCCACAGGGAAGTGCCGACCGCGCCGTCCATCAGCGTAATGTTTTTTTTCATGATTTACCGTCCCATTCTGGAAGCCAGTTCCCTGATATACGCCGGATCCGTCCCGCAGCAGCCGCCGATATAATCCACGATATCGAGCGCAGGCATGATCTCGTCCGCAAACTGCTTTGCGCCGAGCTCCGCGGATGTTTTTCCGTCCGCGCCGAGGACCGGCTTGCCGGCATTCGGCTTGAAGTAAAGCGGCAGGTCTGTCTTCCCGACAAACTGACGGATCACGGGGATCGCCAGGTCCGGCGCCAGCGTGCAGTTGAGCCCGACCGCGTCGACGCCGAGCGGCGTAAGCTCCCGGATCATATCCTCGACGGAGTTGCCCATGATCGTTTTGCCGCGTTCTTCAAAGGTCAGGCTGCAGACGACCGGGAGGCCGAACTGTTTCGCGGCGCCCGCGGCGACGCGGAGCATGCCGAGATCCATGAAGGTCTCGAGGAAAAGGATATCCGCGCCGGCCTCTACGGCCGGAGTGATCATTTCCGTATAGATCTCTTCGACTTCGTCCTCTTCGAGATCCCCGAACGGCTCCATCATCTGCGTCAGCGGGCCGGCGGTGAAGCAGACCCGGACGTTCCGGTCCTTCACGGCATTCTTCACGATGCGCACACCTTCCCCGACGACGTCGGCTACGGCGTAGCGGGACGAACGCTGCACGGCGGGCCCGTTCGCGCCGAAGGTGTTGGCCTGGACGATCTGCGCGCCCGCGTCGGCATATTCCTGCGCAAGTTCCGCGACGATCTCCGGATGCTCGATGTTATATTTCCACACCGGGTCCTTTTTCCAGCCGTGCGCTTCCGCCTTGGCCCACAGCGACGTGCCGACGCCGCCGTCCAGCAGGATAATATCTTTTTTCATAATACGACCCTCCTTACCGGGTGATGCCTTATCCGTTTACGATGCTCCCGCAGACCGGGCAGAACTTTCCGGACACTTCGGCGCCGCACTGCGGGCAGAAGCGCAGGAACGTCCATGTCTGGCGGCTCATCTGGATCTCCTTGTCCTTCGGCCAGCCGATGCGGTACGCAAGGCGCCTTGTCTCCGTCTTCTGCGGAGGCACCTCGACTTCCCAGGTGATCTTTCCGGTCTCTTCCTCGACCGTTCCCTTGTCCGCATCCAGTCCGTCGACGACGATCGTCTTGTCCTGCGAGACGGGGACCTGGTCGGTCACGAAGACCCGGACCGTTTCGTTTTTCTTATTGGAAATGAGGATCTCGTACCCGTACTCCGTGGTCTTCTGGTTTTTCAGCAGCGCGGCCGCGGTCTTCTTCCGGACCTCTCTGCGCTGTACCTGGATCTTCTCTTCTTTGCCGAGGGAAATGCGCAGCGTCTCCTCCGTTCCTTCCGCGGAAAGCCGGATATCGCCCATATAGGCGCCGGCAAGATACACGGCCGCCTTCCCGGCCATAAGGTGCGGCAGATCTGCCGCGCGGATCTCCGCCGCGAGATAGGCGCGGTCGTCCAGCTTCGGTACGGCAAGAAGGCGCAGCTTTGCCGGGACCGCGTACTTTTTGAGATCCATCGCCGTACTGTCGCCGCCGCTTGGGATCTCCCGCTTCCCGAGGCTGTATTCCGTCATGGTCTCGCCTTCGACGACTTCCGCCTGCGGTGTCTCGATCCGCTCCATGGGCGCCGCCATATCCAGGACATCCGTTGCGGCGTTCCCCATGGGGGCAGACTTCGCCATCATCATCGGCATGGCGGCCTCCGACATCACGGCGCGCATGCCGGCCGCCCGAAGCGGCGCTTCCGGCCGGATATTGAGATACTGCGGCTTAAGTTCCGGCAGATCTCCCGACGCGGAAGGATTGCCGGAGCACAGAACGGTCTCCGCATCCTTCCAGTCCTCTCCCGTATTCTGGCTGACCTCCGCACGGAAGCGGAGTTCGATCGCGTCCCCCTTTCCGTCGGAGTGGATCTCATAGACGGGATCCCAGGCGGCGCACCGCGCGTAATACACGGTCTCGAAACGGCACCTTCCGCCCGCTTTTGCGTCAAGTTCCGCGAGGACGCACATTTTCCGCTCTTCCGCGAGGACTTCGTGCAGCTCTTTTTTCAGCCGCTTCTTTTCTTTTGTAAGCGCGGAGTGCTTCTCGGCGGCCGCGGCGATCCGGGCCGGGAATTTTTCGATATATGCCTCCATTTCCGCGATACCGGCGGACTGGCGGTTTTTGAAATCACCGTTTTCCTTCCAGAGCTTCGTCTGCTCCTCCAGGATCGTGATCTCCCCCTCAATGCGTTCTATTTTCTCCCGGATCGCCTCGGACGGCTTTTCTTCCTCCTTCTCCGCCTCGTTCCGGGGAACCAGCCGGATATTGCTTCCCATAACGCCTGCCGGGAAAAAGAGACGAAGCGACGAAGGATCCGCCTCCGGACAGATCCCCCGGATCCCGATCCGGTTTTTGCCGGCCGAAAGATCCGCAAATCCTTCCCGCGTGATCTCGACGCCGCGCCGGTAGATCCGGACTGCCTTCACAGTACTGTCGATATAGATCATAGTGTTTTCTTCCTTTCACACACAGATTCCACTACCGCATTTTCCAGTTTACATCATCCGAAATGGGAGTACAAGTATGTAGCAGTCAACAATCCGGCAAGTGTGCGGCCGCGCGGCATAATGCCGGCGCGGCAGGCTGTGTTTCCCGCACGGAGCGATCATTTTTAGAATTGTTTCATTTTACTGTTTTTCGCGCTTCTGCTACAATAAAAAAAACCATCAAACCGCCGGCCGGGAGGCCGGCCCCGCACAGCAGGAGGGCATCTATGGCAGTCAATCGTTTCGTATTAAACGGCATTTCCTATCACGGCCACGGCGCGATCAAAGAGATCCCCGGCATCGTGAAAAGCAAGGGTTTTAAAAAGGCCTTCGTCGCTTCCGACCCGGGTCTGGTTAAGTTCGGCGTGACATCCCGCGTCACCGATCTGCTCGCCGAAAACGGCATCGAATTTGAGCTCTATACCGACATCAAGCCGAACCCGACGATCGAAAACGTCCAGCACGGCGTAGACGCCTACCGCGCCTCCGGCGCCGACTTCATGATCACGATCGGCGGCGGTTCTTCCATGGATACCGGCAAGGGCATCGGCATCATCGTCAATAATCCGGAATACTACGACGTCCGCTCGCTCGAAGGCGTCGCCCCGACGAAGAACCGCACCGTCTTCACGATCGCCGTTCCGACGACCGGCGGCACCGGCGCGGAATCCACCATCAACTATGTCATCACCGACGTGGAGAAGAAACGTAAATTCGTCTGCGTCGACCCCAACGACATCCCGGACGTCGCCGTCGTCGACCCGGATATGATGTCCTCGATGCCGAAGGGCCTTACGGCTTCCACCGGCATGGACGCGCTGACGCACGCGATCGAAGGCTACACCACGGCCGCCGCCTGGGAACTGGCGGACGTCCTCAACCTGGAGTCGATCCAGCTCATCGCGAAGAACCTGCGCGCCGCCGTCGCCAATGATCCGGACGGCCGCGAAGGCATGGCGCTTGCCCAGTATGTGACCGCGATGGCCTACTCCAACGTCGGTCTCGGCATCGCGCACTCCATGGCGCACACCCTCGGCGCGGTCTATGATACGCCGCACGGCGTCGCCTGCGCGATGATGCTGCCGATCGTCATGGAATTCAACCAGGAATACACCGGCGAGAAGTTCAAGGCGATCGCGGAAGCGTTCGGCGTCGATACGGCCGGCATGGATGCCCCTGCCTACCGCAAGGCGGCGATCGACGCGGTCCGTCAGCTTTCCGTCGACGTAGGTATCCCGACGAAGCTCGAGAAACTTCGCGAGGAAGATCTGCCGTTCCTGTGCGAATCCGCCGCGGCGGACGCCTGCGCGCCGGGCAACCCGCGCCACGCCTCTCTCGAGGACTTCGAGGCGATGTTCCGCAAACTGATGTAATGCTCTGAAATCGCAGTAAAGATGCCCGGCGGCCGGTCTCCGGCCGCCGGGCAAACATCTTTCAGAAAGGATTTCCCATGAAGATCGGACTTCTGGGCTGCGGTTCCATCGCACGCACCATTGCCGCCACCCTTATGAAAATGGAAGAAGCCGAATGCTATGCCGCCTCTTCGAGAACCGCGGAAAAAGCGGAAGCCTTTGCGTGGGAATTCGGTTTTGAAAAGGCGTACGGTTCTTATGAGGAGATGCTCCGCGACCCCGCGGTCGACCTCGTTTATATTGCGACGCCGCATTCGCATCACGCTCTCTGGATGGCGGAGGCCATCAAATACGGCAAACCGGTGCTGTGCGAAAAAGCGTTCACCGTCAACGCAAACGAGGCCGCGCAGGTCCGGGATCTTGCGCACTCGCACGGCGTATTTGCCGCAGAGGCGATCTGGACGCGGTATATGCCCTCCCGGGCGATCATCGACGAAATGCTGCAAAGCGGGATCATCGGCGAAGTGACCGCGCTTTCCGCAAACCTCTCCTATCCGGTCTTTCACCGTGAGCGCCTCCGGGAGCCCCGCCTTGCGGGCGGCGCGCTGCTCGACGTCGGCGTCTACGGCATCAATTTCGCGCTGATGCATTTCGGCTCCGCGATAGAACGGATCGAAAGCTCCGTGCAGATGACCGAAACGGGCGTCGACGGTATGGAAAGCATTACCCTCTTCTATAAGAACGGGCGTATGGCGCAGATCTTTGCCGGCATCCTTGCGAGATCGGACCGTCAGGGTATCTTTTACGGCGACAGGGGCTACATCGTCGTGGAGAATATCAACAACCCCCGTTCGGTATCCGCGTATGACACAGGCGACCGGCTGCTCCGGAAGGTGACGGTGCCCGCGCAGATAAGCGGTTATGAGTATGAATTCCTGGAATGCATGCAGGCGGTCCGGGAAGGCAGGACCGAAAGCACGTCCATGCCGCTTGCCGAAAGCGTGCATATGATGGAGATCATGGACAGCATCCGCGCGCAGTGGGGACTTGTCTATCCGATGGAAAAATAAAAACAGTGTCTTTCAGACTGTAAATATCCTCTGCAAACGTATTATATCAGGCTGCCTTCAGATATATCTTTTTATTTTTTCGAAGATCCGTTCAAAATCTATGGTGCACTCGCCTCCCGAGATCCCAACCGGCACTTTATCGTGGAAAGAATAAACTTTCTTCGGAAGGTCGTGCTCCAGGTCGAAAACGATGACCTGCAGCCGGTCCGGATCCACGACCCAGTATTCCCGGACACCGGCATTCCGGTATTTATACAGTTTCAGCAAAAGGTCGTGGGAACGGCTCGACGGCGACAGGATCTCACAGGCAAAGTCCGGCGCGCCATTGAGCCGCCGGGGATCCATGTCAGTCCGGCCGCAGACAATATACAGATCCGGCTGGACCATCGTGCGGTCATCATTGTCCAGCCGCACATCGGAAGGCGCCATAAACAGTTCGCATTCCGGATGCGCGTCTACACACGGGACAAGCTCATAATGGAGACGCCCCAGAATCGCCTGATGGATATGCTGCGGCGACGCCAAATCGTAAAAAACGCCGTCGATCAGTTCGACGCGGCAGTCGTCCGGCAGCGCATAATAATCCTCGAGGGTATAACTGCCCTGTTTCGGGTCCGCCGCATAGGCAAGAGCATCCTCACGGATCATCACATCCGAAGGCAACGGGATATAATCGGCATAACGGATCGCAGCTGGCACACCTGTTTCTGCGCCGAGAACCCGTTCCAGCGCTTCCACCGTTTTTCGTCTTGGCGCATCCGTGACTCCGGCAAAGATCTTCTGCACCGTTCCAAGCGGGATGCCGGACTTTTCCGCTATCATTTCATTCGTATATCCCAATGCCTTCTTTCTTTGCTGAAGTTCCCTGACCGTCATAATAATACCTCCCTGCGCGTTTCTCCCTGACATGCGGCTTTTATTCCATCTATGTTATGATAATGTTATCATGATTCGCGCCTTTAAGCAACCGTTATATTGCCGTATTATGGAAATATCCGCCGATGATTTGCGGCTTTATGGTAATAATATGGCGTCACGGTCATGCGGCGGGCCGGGATGGAAAGTGCGGATGTGCCTCCATGCCGCTTGCGGAAATAAAAACCGGCGCTTCAGAAAAGCGCCGGATCGTCTGAAAGCGCCCGTGCGAGCGCGATTTCTTCCTGCCAGTATTTCGTGTCCTCTTCCGTGACCTTCCGGATCACGCGGCAGGGATTGCCCGCGGCGACGACACCGGACGGGATATCTTTCACGACGACGCTCCCCGCGCCGATCACGACGTCGTCCCCGATCGTGACCCCGGGGCAGACCGTCGTCCCGCCGCCGATCCATACGCGGCTTCCGATCGTGATCGGGCGTCCGTATTCGACGCCCGTCGCGCGCACCGCAGGATCGATGGGGTGGTTGACGGCATAGAGTCCGACCTTCGGGCCGAACATGACGTCGTCACCGATCACGATCTGCCCGCAGTCGAGGAATGCGCAGTCATAATTGCAGTAAAAATGCTTCCCTATGTGCGTATTGATCCCGTAATCGCAGTGGAGCGGCGGATCGATCCACACGCCTTCCCCCACTTCCGCAAAAAGTTCCCGTATCAGTTCCCGGCGTCTCTCCCCTTCCGTTTCCGAAGTCTCACCGATCAGCCCCGTAAGGCGCACGGCGTTCCGGTGCGCCGCCAGAAGCTCCGCGTCCAGGCGGTACAGTTTGCCATTCAGCTGCAGTTCTTTCGCGTTCATAGCCGTATCCTCATACCACCGGCATATCGCAGAGCGTCCGGTAATCCGTAAGTTCCTTCTCCCAGTAAAGCCTGTCCTTTTCCGTGATCTTCCGCATCACGCGGCAGGGGTTTCCCGCGGCCACGACATTCGGCGGGATGTCCTCCGTGACGATGCTGCCCGCGCCGATCACTGTGCCTTCGCCGATATGCACGCCGGAGCATACGACGCTCGTCCCGCCGATCCAGACGTCGTCGCCGATTTCGACCGGCCCCGTCTCCGCAAGAAGGATCACCTTCGGCCCGAACTGCACATGATTTCCGATCACGACCGGATGACGTCCGGTCACGGCACAGCCGCTGTTGGCAAAGAAACGGTCTCCGGCAAAGACGCTCTTTCCAAACTGACAATGGAACGGCGATTTGATGAGCGGCGCCTCCCCGCATAACGAAAAGAGCTCCGAAAGAAGCTCTTTTCTCTTATCCCGCTCCGCTGCGGGCAGATTGTTATACAGGCGCGAAAGAGCCGCGCTTCGAAGATATTCCTGCCGGAGACTGCCAACCGGAAGCGGCAGGGATCCCGTATCCGTCTTCGTCATTCTTCTTCCGGTCTGTAGGACCGCACGAAGATACGCTTTGATGCCCGGAAGAAATCCTTGACCGTGCAGCCGGCACGGCCGGACGAAGCGCAGGCGCAGGCACAGGCGCAGCTGGACACGCAGGCGCAGGAAGAGGCGCAGGCGCAGCTGGAAGCACAGGAAGACCGGTGGGAACTGCTGCTGCCGGAACTGCGGCTTCTTGTGTGCGAACTGCCGGAATAATGATGGCGCGAACCTCCCGAATGCGAATGGCTGACCGGCACATACAGAACGTCGACGTGGATATAGGAGTTCGGGGAATCGCCGTACCGGTAGGTACCGTCTTTCGTGTATTTCTCCGGCTTTTCGATCTGGTTCTCTTCCACGATCTCCTTATGCTTGATCATGCTGTGTCCGCAGAACGGGCAGTTGTCCTTGCCTTCCTCGCGTCCCGCGCCGCATCCCGGGCAGGTGTCGTAATAGTCGATCTTCGTGCGGATGATCTTCTTTTCCTTCGCAGCGGGCGCGGACGTGCCGCCGCCGAATCCGAGGCCTCCCGAGATCCATCTTATGAAACGTACGACGAGCATGATCGGGATCGCCATGATCCCGAGGAATACGAGAAGCCCAAGGATCATCTCGAACACGTCGGAAGCAGAACTTCCGCCGTTATAATTGTTATTGCCATTTCCGTTGTAATCATAATCGTCGCCGCCCCCATCCGCCTGGCGGTCGACGGAAAAGCCGAACGCCTCGTTCGGATAGACGACCGTCATCGTATAGGTATTCCCGGCGGATACGGAAGTCCGGAAGACGAGATAGCCGTCCTCCATAAGGCAGTCCGGCTGCCAGGCGCCCGCGTTTTCGTCGTTCCAGCGGATCACCAGTTCGTCGATATCCATGCCGTCAAACCAAGCGGGGGTGAAGGTATAGACCGTCTCGCCTTCGACGAATTTGTCGATCTGGTACATATGATCCTGGATCATGGAAAACTCGACGGCCGCAATCTCATCCTCGTAATAGGAACGGTCCAGATAGATCGCGAGAGAATTCCCGTTGTCCTCGATGTGGTCGATGGTATCGCTTACGGGCGTGATCTGCGTGTGGTACCGGTTCGGAACACCGAGGTCGATCCACTCCAGCGCGCCGATCGAGTCATCCAGGACCTTCCATTCGATATAGTAATTCATGGAAAGGGACGCGTCCGCGTTGACGTCGACGGTGATCGTGAAGTTCAGGATCTCGTCGGTCGGGTCAGCTTTGACGGAAACGGCGCCGAAGAGGAAGCAGGCCGCAAATACGGCTGCAAGAAGCAGGCCTTTTACCGTTTTATATACTCGCTTTTTCATCAGCA